>CADBOI010000162.1 GCA_902796335.1 uncultured Spirochaetales bacterium | reverse complement strand
GTCTTGAGAAGGGCGCACGGACGTCTGGAGATGATGACGGACGGCTCGTTGCATCCGACCTCCTCCTTGATGGCCTTGTCGCATTCCCCGAGGTTGTACGGATCCACGACGCGCACGCGTCTGATTCCAATGGACCTGCAGAGGGATTCAAGGTCGATCTTCGTGCAGGGGTCACCCTTCAGGTTGAAGCCTGTGGTCGGGTTCTGCTGGTGGCCTGTCATTCCGGTTGTTGAGTTGTCAAGGATTATGACCGTGGATGCGCTTTCGTTGTAGGCGATGTTCACAAGACCTGTGATTCCGCTGTGCATGAATGTAGAGTCTCCGATGACCGCCACGGTCTTTCCTGCAAGACCTGCGGCACCGGCCTTGTTGAAGCCGTGAAGACCTGAGACCGAAGCACCCATGCATATTGTGGTGTCGGTTGCCTTCAGCGGGGCCGTGGCACCGAGGGTGTAGCATCCGATGTCTCCCAGGACGGTGAGCCTGTTCTTCTTCAGGATGTAGTACAGACCTCTGTGCGGGCATCCGGCGCACATCACGGGAGGACGTGCCGGAATCTGGTCGTCGAGCTTCTCTCCCTGTGGGACAGGGACTCCGAGTTTCTCTGCAACTTTGTTTGGCAGAAGCTCATCAATGTTCCCGAACAGCTCCTTACCTTTGACTTTTACACCAATCAAGCAACAATGGGCCTCTATTATGCCGTCAAGCTCCTCGACTACAATCACTTCATCGACTGTGGATGCGAAGTCCCGGATGAGCTTCACCGGAAGCGGATTGACCATTCCCAGCTTAAGGACGGGGTACTTGTCTCCGCAGACTTCCTTCACGTAGTCGTAGCTTGTGGAGGAGGCAATTATTCCTTTGGAAGTGTCGCTTCCTTTCTCGATGCGGTTGACGAAAGAGGTCTCCGCCCACTGTGTGAGGTCCGCTGTGCGCTTCTCAACAATGGGGTGTCTCTTCTTCGCCATGCCCGGCATCATGATGTATTTCTCGATGTTCTTCTCGTAGGGTTTGTCCGGAATCTGTGCCCTGTCCGATGTCTCTACGACACTCTGGCAGTGGGCGATGCGCGTGCACATCTTCAGAAGGACTGCAGTATCGAAACGCTCCGAGATCTCATAGGCCAGCTTGGTGAACTCCAGGGCCTCGGATGCATCGGACGGCTCAAGCATGGGAAGCTTTGCCGCAATGGCGTAGTGCCTTGAATCCTGCTCGTTCTGCGACGAGTGCATGCCCGGGTCGTCAGCAACGCAGATGACCATGCCTGCATTGACTCCCGTGTAGGAGATTGTGAAAAGGGGATCGGCAGCGACGTTAAGTCCAACGTGCTTCATGCCGCAGAAGCTCCTCTTTCCTGCAAGGCTGGCTCCGAAAGCAGCCTCCATGGCCACTTTCTCGTTGGGTGCCCATTCTGCGTAGATCTCGGGATATTTTGCCGCGAACTCCGTTATCTCTGTGCTGGGGGTTCCGGGATAGCTGGAGACAAAACTGCATCCTGCTTCGTAAAGGCCTCTCGCAAGGGCCTCGTTTCCCAACATTAGTTTCTTCATATCGACCTCTCTCAACTCTTGATCTGCTGCTCGACAAGGTTCGCGACCCTGTAGCGTTCTCTAAGCACAGGCTTCTCGATCTTGCCTGTGGGGTTTCTCGGAACATCGGCGAAGATGATCTTCTTGGGTCTCTTGTACCTGGGAAGGTCAAGGCAGAAGTTCTCTATCTCCTCCTCGGTGCATGTCATGCCGTCCTTGATGGAGATGATGGCGGCTGCGATCTCACCCAGTCTCGGATCGGGAAGACCGATGACAGCAACGTCCTTGATCTTGTCGAACTTGCGCAGGAAGTCCTCGATCTGGACGGGGTAGAGGTTCTCGCCTCCGGTGATGATGACGTCCTTCTTTCTGTCGACCAGGTAGATGAATCCGTCCTCGTCACGCTTTGCCATGTCACCTGTAAGAAGCCAGCCGTCCTTGGTGAGGATCTCTGCGGTGGCTTCGGGGTTCTTGTAGTAGCAGTCCATGACTCCGGGGCCCTTGACTGCGAGCTCTCCGACCTCCTCGGGCTCGGTGACCTCTGTCTTCCCG
>CADBOI010000161.1 GCA_902796335.1 uncultured Spirochaetales bacterium | reverse complement strand
GACTGCCTTGATTCTTGTTGAGCCGAATTCAATTCCTATGACGGTGTTCCTTAGATCCATGGCTAACCCCTTTGTGCACTGTTTAATAAAGCAGTTCCCTTGCACGTCTGTAATTATATCATTGTAAACTAAAAACGGACAACATAAATATCTTTACAAATCGTCCATCTGTGCTAAACTTTAACAAAGTTGTATGAACATTTTGGGCTAGGATTGGAAAATGTCTAAGTATTCGGAGATAGCGGAGATACTGAAAGGGGAGATTATGGGCGGGCTGTATTCTTCTACCGGCAGGCTGCCGACCGAGTATGAGCTTGTCGAGCGTTTCGGCGTCAGCCGCCAGACGGTCAGGCAGTCCATTGCCCTTCTGAAGAACTACGGTGTGGTCTACCAGGTGCAGGGCAGCGGCACATACGTCGCTTCCGCCGACAGTCTTTCCTCCACAAAGAACCGTAGCGCGTTCAAGAACATCTGCATCCTCAGCACATATATCAGCGAATACATCTTCCCCAGCATAGTCAGGGGAATCACCTCCACTCTCACCGGAGGTGGATACAGGGTAAACATCGCCGAAACCGTAGACAATGTCGAAGTCGAGCGCAAGATGCTCATGACCATTTTCCAGAAAGGTGAGTGCGACGGCCTGATTGTCGAGGGCACGAAAACAAGTTTCCCCAATCCCAACGTCTCCCTGTATCAGGAACTTGAGAGGCGGGGCGTTCCAATCGTATTCCTGCATTGCGCATATCCCGAGCTTTCGAATGCGGTTGTTGTCGGAATGGATGACAGAGAGGGCGGAAGGATCGCCGCCAGAAGGCTGATAAACTCCGGATGCAGAAAGATCTTCGGATTTTTCAAGGCTGACGACAGGCAGGGACTTCTGCGTTATGCAGGTTTCGCGGAAGAGGTGATAGAGTCCGGTCTGGGACTGGAGAATTCCGATGTCCGATGGTACACGACCGAGGATATGATTGATTTCGGAATGAGTCTGAGCCAGGATGTGGTTGAGTCGTTCGCGCAGAAGAACTTCGACGGAATTGTATGCTACAACGACATGGTTGCAACCATCATTGTTAGGGATTTTTCCCGTTATGGCGTTGCGATTCCGAAACTGGAGAGTTTCGACGACAGTCTTCTGGGTAAGACTTCTCCCATCCGCTTCGAGTCTCTGGGTCACCGCAAGGAGGAACTCGGCATCCTTGCGGCGAAGAAGATGATGAACATGCTGGACGGCAGGAAAGAGCATTCCGAGTTCCTCTCCTGGATCATCTGAAACAGTGCCCTGACTCAGTGTCTTCTCATGTCCATCACGGTAAGCTGGATAAGCTCCTGGTTCTTGTAGTAGTTGCGTCCCATTTTAAAGACAACGTCCACGATCTCGCCTTCTGAGAAGTCCGAGCCCACGCGCTGGCCGGCGCTCCAGAACACGCAGGGCCACTGAAGCGATCCGTATGAGATCGTGACCCTGAGGTGTGCATGGGCCGGGTCTTTGGAGTTCTGCATGGCCATGATGTTCTCGACCCGGGCTCCTTCGACCAGAAAGAGAAGGGGGTTGCTCTGCTCGCCGTAGGGCTCGAAGCGCTCCACGGTCTTTATCAGGTTCTCCCTCATGTCCTCGGTTCCCAGAACGGCGTCTATGTCCAGGATCTCCTCCTGCTCGGTGTCCGGGCAGTCAAGATAGTCCACGTCCTCCGAGATGCGGATGCAGAGCTCGTCCACCTTGTCGGGCGAAAGCGAGAATCCGCCGGCCTGTGCATGGCCGCCGTAGTCCTCGAAGATGTCGGCGTAGTTGGACAGGAAGTCATGGCAGTTGAAGCCGGAGTTGCTTCTCATTGAACCTATGGCCCTTCCGTCATCCGTTGCCGTGATGACTATGGCCGGGCATCTGAAGGCCTTGAGGAGCCTTGTGGCTATGATTCCCGTGATTCCGCGGGCGATGTTGGTGTCGTTTACAAGGACCATCTTGGTTCCGAAGCTCTCATAGCTCTTCTTTGCCTTTCCCTGAAGGCGTGACCAGGCTTCCTCTCCCAGGCGCTGGCGTTCCTTGTTAAGCCTGTTAAGCTCCTGGGCATGCTCCAGGGCGCTGACCTGGTCTTTGGAAAGCAGCATGTCGATGGCCTCGTCCGGTCTTCCCAGACGTCCCGAGGCGTTGAGAAGGGGCGAGATCTGCCAGCCCACATCCGTTGTGGAGAGCTTTCTTCCCAGGAGGTTCTGCATGGACAGAAACGGCCTCAGGCTGTCGCGCGGGTTTGTTTCGAGTACCTTCAGACCGGCCTTCACCAGGATTCTGTTCTCGTCCTTCATGGGCATGAGGTCGCTGATGGTTCCGATGGCCACAAGGTCCATCAGGTTCTGGTACTCCTTGTAGAGCATCGGAGTGGAGGCACGCACGTAGGCTCCGAAAAGCCCTATCAGGGTGTCGAGTTCGCTTCTGACCTGGGTGTAGAGGGCAAATCGGCTGACCTGGCTGAGAGCGAAGAGGGATTTTCCCCTGATGCCCGGAAGGGCCTTCTCGAACTCGCCTCTGAGCTCGGCCGTGTAGATGTCGGCCTTGGGGAAGGCCTTCTTCAGCTGGATCATCTCCTCGTCGCGGTCCAGCACGTAGATGGGTGTGCCTGAGGAGAGGAACTTCACAAGACGGCTGTTGTGCTCGGGAAGCATTCCGGGAACTACTTCCTCGGTGATCCTTCCCGTGACCTGGAGGTTCTCGATCCTGGCGGCCTCGATGACCACGGTGTCGTTTCCCGGGTACGAGTGCAGGAGGATGACGGGGGAGCGGTAGAACCTGCTCTGTGCGAACCTCATGGCCCAGATGCACTTGGCAACCACTCCCACGCCTGCCAGGGACTCGAACGGATAGCCGCAGCCCGGGACCTTGGGGTCGATGATGGCGCTTGCCGGAGGAAGGTCGCACGACGGTATGTGGTGGTCCGTCACCAGAACATCCAGCCCGTGGCTCTGGGCGTAGTCTATCTCCTTGAAGCACGAGATTCCGCAGTCCACGGTGATGGCCAGCGTGACGCCGTCTGCGATCGCCTGTCTGACGCTGTCCTCCGTCATGCCGTAGGGATCGTCTCCCATGGGTACGGTGTAGGAGGCGTCCAGGCCCATCTGTCTGAGCTCGGTCACCAGAAGCGCGGTGCTTGTGATTCCGTCCACGTCCCTGTCTCCGAAGACACGGACCTTCTCGTTGTCCTCGACCGCCTGGAGTATGCGGTCGCAGAACATCTCCATATCCTCAAAGGAAAAAGGGTTGTGCAGGAACGAGATGTCACTCTCCAGCCAGAATCTGGCGTCCTCAGGTGCACAAACGCCCCTTCCCGCGAGGATCTTGGCAGAGACGAGGTTCAGGCCGAACCTGTCCTGCAGCGCCTTGATGTCCTCATAGGCGGCTTGTCTGATTTTCCATTTCATCTATATATCCAAAAAATAAAAATAAACCGTTTCAGGTACTTTTCAGTACAGCTTCAGGATAAGGTAAAACGGGGTGGTTTTCAACCTCAGAACTGTGATAGTTCCCGGATTGTCCTGAGGGGGCTCTGAACGAAGACTGAAGCCCATCTGAGCATGTAGGAGAAAATCCTGTCCTCAGCGGCCGGGTTGAGCTTGATTTCCACGGCCTCGTTGAAGGACAGGGGCATCGTGTATCTGAGATAGCGCCTTGAGCCGGGAAGAAGGACAAGGTATTCGGAGTCCGAGCATGACTTGCAGCACGGGACTCCCATGGGATTGCTGAAATAGAGGACCTCGTCG
>CADBOI010000160.1 GCA_902796335.1 uncultured Spirochaetales bacterium | reverse complement strand
TGTGTAAGACTGGGGCTCTCCCGCTGAGCTATATCGCCATGCGAGATTAAATTAGCATTTCTCTGTTTTACTGTCAATATTGTATTAACAGGCTGATTCGGCTAGAATCAGTGCTATGGGAATCAACCTGGAGGCTATACGCCGTATTCAAAGTGAAATAGGTACTACAAGACTCATGGCTGTGAGCAAGACCAGATCCGTTGAGGAGATCATGGCTGCATATGATGCAGGGCTCAGGCTGTTCGGAGAGAACCATGTCCAGGAGATAGTGGCAAAATTTCAGAGCAGGCCGTCTGACATGGAGCTACACATGATAGGACATCTTCAGTCCAACAAGGTGAACAAGGTCGTGCCTCTTGTGGATATGATAGAGAGCGTGGATTCCCTGAGCCTTCTGACAAAGATCGACGGCGCTGCACAGAGGTGCGGCAAGGTAATCGATGTGCTTCTGGAATACAACACCTCAAATGAAGAGGCAAAGAGCGGCTTTGTGACAAAAGAGGAGCTCTTTGACACTCTGGAGGCTTCAAAGGATATGAAGAACATCAGGGTTCGCGGTCTTATGACTGTCGGACCTGTAGACTGTCCGGTCGAGAAGAAGGAAGAGCTTACAGACAAGGCGTTCAAGGAGCTGGTGGAGCTCAGATCTGAATGCGTGAGGAAATACCCGGAGATGGATTTCGGAATCCTTTCGATGGGAATGAGCGGCGATTACATGATAGGTGTCAGAAACGGATCCACAGAGGTCAGAATCGGCACTGCTATCTTCGGGCCGAGGGATTACGGTAACAAAGCATGAAGAAACTTGTGGCGATAACAGTTCTTATCTGTCTTTCTCTTTGTATCTGCGCACCTGTGTTCAGTGCGGATACTGTTGCATATGAACCGTACAGGCCGGACGAGTTCCCGAAGTGGACACTGAATCTGAGAAGGGCCGAATGTATTTTCTTCGGTGGTATACCTATAGCGTATCCGCTTACGGCTCTTGCCTTCAGCGTTGCCAACAAGGAATCCTCATTCCTCCAGAATCTGGCCATAGCGGCATCGGTATCCGCCGCCATTGCGGTGGTCGACTACATTCTCGGGGCTGTGAATGCGGATTGAACGTGATTTCGACTTCATAGTTGAAGAAGGTGTCTCCAAGATCAGGGTGGATGCCTTTGTCGCATCCAAGGTCCAGAACCTTTCGCGAAGCGCTCTGACCGGGGATGACTGTCTGATCACCATAAATGGAAAGAAGGCCAAAAAGAGCGATAAAGTCAGTGAGGGAGACAACGTCAGCCTGCATTATGTGGCCGATGTCTTTGAGAAGGTTGAGGCCGAGGACATTCCTCTGAACATCCTGTATGAAGACCAGGATATGCTTGTCATAGACAAGGCCCAGGGCATGGTTGTGCATCCAGGTGCAGGAAATCCCAACGGAACTATAGTCAATGCGCTTGCACACCGCTACGGACAGTCCTTCATCGACGAGATGGCCGACGAATGCGATGTCTCAAGGCCCGGTATCGTCCACAGGCTGGACAAGGATACCAGCGGAGTTATGGTTATTGCACTGAACGCAAGGGCCCATGCAAGCCTGAGCGAGCAGTTCCAGAGCCACGATATCGTGAAGATATACTATGCATTCTGCGACGGAATCTTCCAGAAGCACGAGGATGACATCGAGTGCCTTCTTGCACGCGACCGCAACGACAGAAAGCTTTTTGCCCCTGTGAAGGAGCAGCGCGAGTTCATTATCCAGGGCGGTCTTTCTGCAAAGAGGACTGCTGAGATTGAGAACGAGGTCTACAACGATCCCAAGTACAGACTTGGCGGTACGGCCGACAGGTACCAGGAAGGAAAGTTCAGCAAGAGCCATTACGAGGTCATGCGCCAGCTTCCTCAGGCAGCTCTGGTGAAGGTCCAGATTTTCACCGGCAGGACTCATCAGATAAGAGTGCATATGAAGTACATAGGGCATCCGGTCATCGGTGATGTCATGTACAACAACAGGCTCTCGAGGTTCCCCGGCGAGCCTCTGATGCTTCACAGCTCGATTCTTGAGATAAACCATCCCACAACCGGTGAGAGGATGCATTTCGAGTCACCGCTTCCGAAGAGGTTCTCCGACCTTGAGCAGAAGCTGAGAGAAAGCTGATATGACAGGAACGGTCACCAGGTCCATAAACAACATCTACTCGGTAAGGACTGAGGACAATGAGATCTTCAGCTGCAGGATCAAGGGCAAGCACCTTGATCAGGCTACGGGCGAGTACAATCCCATTGTGGTGGGAGATGTGGTCGAGTTCACTCCTTCGGGTGATAAAGAGGGCCTTGTTACTCTCAGACGAGACAGAATGAGTGAATTTTCGCGCTGGAACGACAAAAGATCGTTGAATCAGACCATTTGCGCAAACATGGATCTTGTCGTTTGCATATGCAGCGTGGAAAGTCCGCCGTTCAGGCCGCGTTTCGTGGACCGTGTCATTGCATGCTGCAGAAGCGTTCCCGTGATGATTGTCCTTAACAAGTGCGACATCCTTCTGACTGAAGAGGAACTTGAGCGCTACGAGCTGTACAGAAAGCTCGGATACGAGACTCTGAGCGTCTCGGCTGAGACCGGAGAGAATGTTGATGCCCTGATTGAGAAACTCAGGGGAAAGACCGTGGCGTTTGTAGGGCAGAGCGGCGTTGGAAAGAGCTCGCTTGTGAACAGGATCCTGGGAACCAACCAGAGGGTCGGTGACCTGAATGCCAAGTACAACAGGGGAAACCACACCACAAACCATTCACTGATGCTGGACGGGCCTGATTTCATATTGATCGACACTCCCGGTTTCAGGGAGATTTCGGTTCCTCATGACGATCCGCATCTGATTGCCCAGTCGTTTCCGGAGTTCGTTAAGGCTTCCGCCAAATGTGAGTATGCCACATGCATGCATGTGAACGAGCCCGGCTGCGAGGTCAGAAGACTCCTTGAGAAAGGCAAAATCAATGCCGACAGA
>CADBOI010000159.1 GCA_902796335.1 uncultured Spirochaetales bacterium | reverse complement strand
GGTCTTGATAATGCCGGAACAACGGATGGCTCATCTAGACTGATGTATTACGCCCTCTCGTTCGTTTTCAGCGGCCAGTCCTACATAGCCAACGCCAACACGCTTGAGACTCTCAACTATCTGGAATCTTATTCGCCTGGAAGCTACAGCGCGACAATCACCATAGAACTGCAGGGAAACTGAGATGAGAAAGGTTTTAGTTGTAATATCAATTCTGATTTTCTCTCTGGCGTTGTGTTTCGCCGATTCCGAAGACCACGGAACCCAGTCTCTCACCCATCTGGATGTCACTGCTGTCAAGTCAGGTTCCCTGTCACCGAACTTCGCCCTGGTTGTCACGGCAACCGTTCCGGAAGCCATAGTCAGCCAGGGACAGTCCATGATTGGAGAAATGGGAACAGTTGAATCATTCGACATCACTCAAACAGTCCAGAAATCCAAGAACCAGAACGAGGTGACTGACGCGCTCTCACTCAAGGTGAAAACCAATTCCAAGAGACCGGTCCTTGTTGACCTCTGGTTCTCCGCATTCAGAGACACCTCCAGATACAAGGGAGATGAGCAGACGACATTCGACGGACTTCCGACCTATTATCTGCCCGTCAAATGGACGGCAAAGTCAATCGACCCAGCATTCAAAGCGGCAGATGAGCCTTATGAGAATGCTGATTACGAGTACATGCTGAAGCTGAAGATCAATGACAAGCAGATGGTGACAAAAAACGACCAGGTTGCTCTCACTTCCAACAATGAAGCCGGGCAGACCATGCATCTGGTCTACACTCCCATTGCACAGGGAGGTTCGGTCAATGAGCCGGGTATCCCAGACAGCGCAGCACCGACCCTTCCCGGAATGGATACGGATCTTCGTCCGCTTACACTGATAGAAAGAACCGTCGACTTCACTCTGAATCTGCCAAGCAACAATGAATTCAACCTGATCCCTGCCAATACGAATTACACGTGTACGGTCAGGGTCTCCGTACTGGGGGAATGACGTGAGAAAGCTTGTTCTTATCCTTGCATTAATCATAATCTCCTTCACTGTGTGGGCAAATGAGGTGGAACCACGACTGAACGTCTCCGCAACCACCGCACTGGATGTGAGCACATTCATGGGTGATGTTGCAAACGTCTCCATCATTCCGGAGGGAATGCCCTTTGATGTCATGGGCTCCGATGTCTGGTGGAAGACGGGAAACATCGACGACTACGTAGGAAGAAAGATCGCCACCTGGTCTCTCAGGACCAATTCAACAAACAAGCAGCTTAGTATAACCGCAACCCCACTTACCAACGGAGAAGAGATAATCAACTACCGTCTTTCATTCGGTGTGTATTTCTATGACACCGAAAGCAGAAGATATGTTGAAGACAAGATACATGTCTACAGCAACGATATCGACAACAAGACGGTGTCAAACCTTGCGCTGACCAATCTGCCGGAGATGGCATCCTCCAGTCAGCCGGTGAGAATCCTTCTTGTCAGTAACACCGAAAACGGAGAGATAACACCTTACACAAACGCGGACAGAATCGGTTGGGAGCCAGGAAACTATTCTGCAAATGTCACCATTGCCATCACGGGGGGAACATGAAAAAAGCTTTATTCCTGATTGTTTCACTGCTTTTTCTCTCAATCCTTGCGGTATGGGCTGCCGATACCACCACTTATATCAGACTGTATGAAAGCAGCTTCGATGTGGATCTTTCCTCCAAGAAGTACCTCTCCCATCTGGACGGTTCCACCTACTCCTCCAACAAGAATTCTGAGAACAAGAGAAAAGACGGATTCTACTATCAGGGTCAGGAGCTCGGTGTTGTCGGACTGAGCGACACAAACTACTATGACACCGATTTGGGAGACCTCGTATTCACCGTCACTTCCGACTCGGGAGAGTGGTTCTACAGGCTGGCCGGAAGCGACTACAGAAGGCCCTTCGGAATCGATGTATTCGGAAGAGCCAGGAATCCCCAGTACGTGGAATACGATATGGGCAGCATGAGGCTCGGCTACCAGTCGGATGTTTCCGAAAACCCCGCGGTGACTTCTCTTGTCGTCCCCGCCGACCAGATCAGACAGTACATCAACATCTGGTGGGACTTCTGTCTTGTAATGGACCCAGAAGTCGATACAATCGAAGACAAGACCTACTTCCGCGGGACCGATTACTTCATCCAGGCTTCGAATATCAGCTATACTGCGGATCTGACATTGACCATAAGCATGGTGACCGGCCTCGGCACACCGGAAGAGACCGTCAACAAGAGCGTCAGTTTCCCTGTTCACCTTGAGGGTTTCTACAAGCCGGATGAATACGACAAGACAATGGTCACCGCGTCGTTCAGCATCTCAAGGATTGCAGAAGTGCTTCAGCTTGACGGAGCCGGCGGTCTTCTGGAAAACATGAAGGCGAGCCCCGCCACGGCGAACGACTTCACCACGATTGCCACATACTCGCTGAGCTCGTCTTCCCTCCAGACAAGCCAGAACGAGACCCGTAAAATCAGGATGTTCCTTTCCAGCACCAACGATGCAACCAAGTCGACAGGCGGCAGGTTTGTTCTCAGACACGAGGACAACGACAATGTGTCGGCAGGAACAGCTCCGCAGCTTCTTTTCAAGGCAGCTCTGACTTCGGAGAGCAAAGGCCATGCTCCGTCGTCTGAAGCGAAGACAGTTGTTTTTGACGGAACCGACAGATTCATTCCCAAAGAAGCGGACACGAGTTATGTCCTGCCGGGCAACTATCTGGAAATAGATGCCACCACGACAAAACAGAAAACGAACAACTGGTACTCCAGCTGGTTGGACAGCGGCTCAATAGGCATTGTGCTTACCGGCGAGGTAATTCCACCCGGAGAAACCGAACCTGTAACGGCAACAGACTGGACTAATCAGGGGGCATACACGGTCGGCGGAGATACTGCAACCCTGACAAAGGGCGAGTACAAGTCCACAATCTACATCCATGTGATTACTTTCTGATTTTTCTCACATCCAGCGAAAACAGGCCGTGCCTGTTGCAGTATGCGTAGACTCTGTCCACACGGTTCATCTTGAACCTTGCCTCGGCACCCCACTCCGGGTACAGCTTCACAAACTGGATGTACTGGTCAGACACAGCGGCGATGAACGATATGTAGTGAGTCTTGTCCATGGAGTGGTCCACAGTGACATAGTACTCATCCTCAACCTCTTCCAGTCTTATAGTGTGATCCTCATCCATCTCCTCGGCTTCCTGCGGTGGCAGCGTTATGCCGCAGCAGCTGATGACAGCTTCCCCTGTTGACTGGATGACATTTCCGCATATGGGACAGACATAGAATCTGCATTTCCTCATGTCAGAAGACCTGTTTTTATTTCTGATATCTGCACCGGAGAGAAGCTCAATGACCGATATTCCAAGAGCCTTTGCCAGGGGTTCGATCAGGCCGATATCCGGAAACCCTCTTCCTGTTTCCCATTTGCTTATGGCCTTGCTGCTGACACAAACCTTGTCCGCCAGCTCTTCCTGAGTCATCTTCCTGTTTTCACGGAGCTTCTTTATAAGAGCTCCCGTAATATAGTTATCCATTTCGGTGTTCCTCCCGATCCTGAAGAATAACGGAGGACACGGCGGAACTCAACCTACGTATCGTGGAGTTTCTTGCCATCCTTGCCCTCAGCGGAAGCAGTTCATCACCAACGTCACCAACGTCACCGACGTCACCGTTGTCACCGACGTCATCGTTGTCACCGACGTCACCAATCGTCACCGATTAAGAAAAAACCGGCGGGAAACAACACCCGCCGGTTCAGAAGAATCTCAAAACTCAACTATTCATTCTTCTTCGCTTCTTTCCTGGCATGAACCTTTGCAATGATGATCGGATATGCAAGGGCTGCGATTGAAATCAGGAACAGAATGACAGTCAGAGGTCTCTGGACGAATCCGACGGGACCTGTGACCATGAGGGTCTGGACGTAGTTCGTCTCAATCAGCTTTCCAAGGACAAGTCCGAGTACGAGCGGTGATGACGGATAGTCGAACTTCTTAAACATCCATCCGATGAGACCGAAGACAAGACATGTTCCGACGTCGAACATCGACTTCTTGATGGCATAGCTTCCGAGGATTGCAAAAGCGAAGATCAGAGGATAGAGAATTGTCTTCTTTATGTATCCGACTCTGACCCAGAGCTTGGCTCCGAATGTTCCGACAAGGAGCATGAACACGTTGGCAATGAACATCGATGCGAACAAACCATAGACCAGTGCAGGCTGCTCTGTGAAGAGCTTCGGGCCCGGGTTGAGGTTGTGGATCATCAGAGCTGAAAGCAGAACAGCTGCGGTTGAGGATCCGGGAATACCCAGTGTGAGAAGAGGAACCATTGCTCCTCCGACAGAACCTGAGTTCGAAGCCTCTGCTGCGGCGACTCCGGCAGGTGCACCCTGACCGAACTCTCCGGGGTTCTTGCTGACACGCTTCTCGACGTCATACGCAAGGAAGGATGCGATTGTTCCGCCGGCACCCGGGAAGATACCGATGAGACATCCGACAAGACCGGCACGTGCGATAGGTCCTTTGAGCTTCCAGTAATAGCTTGGCTTGGGAAGCTTGTAGTCGATCTTCTCGCGCTCGATCTTCTTCTTTGCATCGAAGTGCTCGAGGTTGTTGAGAACCTCGCCGAGGGCGAACAGACCGATGAGGACGGGAACCATCTCGAATCCGTCGAACAGCTTTGTGACACCGAACGTGAAGCGCTTGATACCGAATGTCGGATCCAAGCCCATGGTGTTGAGAAGAAGACCGAACAGACATGTAACAAGAGCTTTCTGCCAGTGCTTTCCACCGAGGGTAGCGACAGTTGTCAGACCCATGATACAGAGTGCGAAGTACTCCGACGGCCAGAACTTAAGTGCTGCCTTTGAAAGCGGAACAGAGAAGAAGATCAGGATGATGGCTCCGATCAGGCCGCCGAAAACGGATGCCCAGAGGGAGATACCCATTGCCTCTCCTGCACGGCCCTTCTTGAGAAGCGGATAGCCGTCGAATGCCGTGACTGTTGCAGACGGAGTTCCCGGAGTGTTGATGGCAACGGCGGTAATCGATCCACCGTAGTTGGCTCCGATGTAGATACCCATCAGCATGACCATGGCCACAACCGGTGAGAGCGAGTATGTGATCGGCAGAAGAAGGGCGACGGCCATTGACGGTGAGATACCGGGAATAGCTCCACCCAGGATTCCGACAATCATTCCGATGAAAATGAATATGAGCGACTGGACGTTGGCGATTGTACCGAAGCCGAGTCCAAGGTTTCTGAAAATCTCTGACATATACGGCCTCCTTACTTAATCAGCCAGCTGAACAGCGTTCCGAACGGAAGCTTGATGTACAGCATTTTGTAGAACACGAAATACGTGAACAGGCACCATACGACAGGTACCAGAATCAGCTGGAGTTTATTGCGCTCCTCCATTGCAATCATCACGACGAAGATGAAGATTGCACTGGAGAGGTAGTATCCGATGTACTGGAACAGTATGACACTGAAGATTGAACCGACACCGACCAGAAGTGCGAAAACCCATCTGTTGAACTTCTCATCGGGTTTGTTGTCTTCTCTGATGATTGCGAAGAATGCTCCGATGGAAGCGAGTGTCATCAGAAGGGCCCACAGCCTGGGCATTGTCCTCGGAGTAGCACCGGCTTCCGCAGCCAGCTTACTGACTCTGAGATTGAATGTAAGCAGGTAGAACAGCAGGGTGACATAGTCCATGCCGAAAAGGCACAGAAGCTGAACCCTTACCCTCTTTGTCCTTGGCCAGACTCCAAAGAGGAAGTACAGTCCTGTCATGACTGCGACGAACCCCAGAAGAATCCACCAGTAGCTGAGACTTGTCAGCCATTTGGAAAAATCAGCCATAATTATTTCTCTTTCAAATAAGTCATTTCAAAAAGTACCCGGAGGATTGGCTCCGGGTACTTGTCAGATTAAACGATCAACAGATTATCTCTTGTAGTCTGCGCTGATCTGGTCAACACTCTTGAGAACCTCGATTGTGCTGACGACCTCGTTCTCGACTGTCTTGGTGAAAGCCTCGGTCCTGTCTGTGAGGACTGTGAGCTTGTTACTGGTCATGTAGTCGATCCATTCCTGGTCAGCTGAAACCTTGTCGCAGAGATCCTGGAACCATGCGATCATGCCTGCAGGTGTGCCGGCCTTGACAGCGTAACCTCTCCACATGGAGATGTTGTCAAGAGCAGGATCCATTCCGAGCTCCTTGTAGTTGGGAACATTCTCAAGTCCGGGAACCTTGACCGGGTTACCGACGACCAGAGCCTTGACATCATACTTCTTTGTGTCACCGGGGTTACCGACAGAGGCGATTGTCTGTCCGCCGAGAAGAGCAGCGAAGTTGTTCTTTGCGCTCTCGTAGGAGATTGCCTTGTAGGTGATTCCGGGGATCGATCCGAAGACCTGGACAGCGTCGATGTACTTTGCACCGTAGTTAGGCTCGGACAGAGTGATGAGGTTTCCTGCCTTTGACCAGTCAATCAGCTCCTGGAAGGTGTTGAACTGGGATGAAGCCGGAACGAGAACGCAGTACGGGTCAGCCATCAGGTTGTAGATGAATGCGAAGCCGTCTACATACTCCTTGCAGTCGAGCTCGGCCTGGATGACGGCATCGAGATAGGTCGGAGCAAGAGCGAAGACTGTGTAGCCGTCTGCTTCCTGGTTCAGAACCCACTCACCTGCGGTCAGTCCGCCGGCACCTGAGTTGTTATCGACAACGAATGTGGCGTTGGTGTACTTTGCTGCGATCTCAACCCACTTTCTGGAGTAGAGGTCCATAGCTCCACCGACTGCAACATGGTTCATGATTGTGATCGGCTGCTTCGGCTCCCAGGCTGTAGCTGCAGGAGCAGCGGCCTCGGATCCACCGTTGGCGAATACAGTTGTCATAGCGACAATCAGTACTGCAAGAATAAGTAAAGCTTTCTTCATGTTATCCCCCTAAGATAGATACCTTATAATTATTACTTCTGGAAGAGGTCAAAAGCAAGACCATGTCTGAGACCTCTGTCGGAAATCGTGAGTCCATCGCATCCCAGTCTGTCGGTGATGACCTTCAGGATACATGCACCTGCCAGAATGACGTCAGCTCTCTTGGGCTGCAGTCCGGGAAGCTCCTTGCGCTGCTCGATTGTCCTCTTGGAATACTCGGCGATCTGCTCGTCGATGTCGGCCTTTGTCAGGCGTGAGCCCTGGATGACGTTCGGATCGTACTTGACCATCTTGTGCTTCACGGCACCCATGCTGGTGACCGTTCCGCCCATTCCGACAAGCTGCTTCGGATTTCCGACAACACCGGCTTCCTCGAATTCCTTGTTGATCTGTGCGATTGTGGCCTTGACCTCATCTGCGGTGACGGGATCGGACTTGAGATAGTTCTCTGTGAGTCTGACTGCACCGAGGTTGACCGAGAATCTCTTAACAAGCTGTGTGCCCTTTCCGAAGATGAACTCAGTGCTTCCTCCGCCTGTATCGAAGACGACAAGGTCTGCATCCTTCTCAAGTGGAAGTCCTGAGAGAATTGCCAGATAGCTGAGTCTTGCCTCTTCCTCACCGGGGATGATCTTGACCTCGACACCACAGGCCTTCTTCACCTTCTCGACGAATTCGGCTGAGTTGCCGGCCTTTCTGAGGGCCATTGTTCCGACACTGACGATCTCGTCTGCTCCGAGCTCCCTGGCCTGCTTTGCGAAGGCTGCGACTGAAGCGACGTTTCTCTCCATTGCCTCGGGGCTGATGAGACCTGTTGCATCGAGGCCCTCGCCCAGACGTGCGATGTCGTTGGTGTCCAGAACTGTCTTGATAGTCTTGTCGGCAGCAAGCTCGCCGACGAAGAACTTGATTGAGTTGGAACCTACATCAATGATGGCTTTTCTGCTCATTTGACCCAAGCCTCCATTCCTACAGCCTCCTTCATGGCCTTGAGGTAGTTGATGTTAGGATATTTCTCGACTCCGAGCTCTTTGACAACTTCCATGACAAGTTTCGGATCAATGTGCTCGACACAGATCGTTCTGTTCGGCTTGCCGTTGAATGTTGTCTCTGCGATCTCGACTGTAGTGTCCTTGACGTTGTAGATTGATCTCTCTTTGTAGACGTTGACGATCTCAAGATCCGGACACTTGCCTACCAGCTCATCGAGATACTGGTCATAGGTGTACTCATCTCTCTCGAATGTGGGAACAGCAACCTTGAAGAAGTTCTTGAAAAGGTTCTCGATGTCCTCTTTCTTGAGGGGGAATGTGAGCTTCATTGTGGGATACCACTGCTCAAGCTTGTCCTCGTTGACCTGTCTGAGTGACTTGATGTCCATCAGGTCGTCACGGATCTTGCAGTTCTCGTTGCTCTTTCTTGAAAGGATGTACTTCTCAGAGCTCTTCTTGAAAAGAACCTGCTCAAACTTCTTTATTCTCTCTTCACCAACTCCGAATTCTTTTCCGAATGTGCGCCATTCCCAGCGCGGGATAATTTCACCCATGTGATTCCTCCTGAATAGTGTTGTGGACTAGGCCCACTTCGGTTTTCATTTTCCAACTGATAGAGCTTAAAAGCAAGTCAAAACGCATAATCCATAACTTTTTTTTATGATTTTGTCATAACTTTGACAAATAATTATGATTTAGACCGCTTGTATTGACAAAAATGCAATTTTTACAACAAAGAAAAATCAGTTGCTTGCATATCCTTTTTGATATGCTAGAATCAACATCAGGAGGAAGCCATGACTCTTCACAATCTGCAGGTTTTCATCGCCGTCTGTGAGGAAGGCACAATGACGGATGCGGCCAAGAGACTGCATATGACCCAGCCCGGTGTCAGCAAGATCATTTCCGACATGGAACGCTACTACGAGACCGTGTTCTTCATGCGCAAGAACAGAAGGTTCTACCTCACCGCCGCGGGAAAGCAGTTCCTGGAAGACAGCCGCAAGGTAATACAGGCATTCTCCAGGCTTGAGGGCAACGCACGTCACAACCAAGAGACAAAGACCATCACCATGGGCTGCACATCCGGTTTCGGATTTTCCATGGTCGCAGATGTGGAGTCCGCCTTCCACGAGAAATATCCCCGATGCAGGCTGTTCATGCGCGACAGCTCCTCCAAGACAATCCAGGAGATGGTCATCAAGGGCGAATGCGACCTGGCACTGATCCAGCACTCGTCCTCCGACGAGAGACTCCACCGCGAGGTCATCTGCCGCAACTCGCTGATAGCGGTCAGGGCCCCCAACTACAATCTGAATTCCAATTCAAAGACACTGTCGATCGAAGACCTCGCCGGAGAGAACCTGATCCTGCTTGAAAAGGAAAGGGCAACCAGGACCCTCATAGACAAGGTGGCGATGGAAAGGAACATTGTCCTCGACCCCGTCTGGACAAGCTCCTCCCCTGCAAACGTCAAGGAGCTCGCCGCCAGAGGCGAAGGCGTTGCGATCCTGTTCGAGATCCAGGTGAGAAAGGAACTGACATCCGGAAAGCTCGTCCAGATTCCCATGGAACTGGACATAGAGAACAACTTCTACATCGTCTACAGAAAGGACATCTGGCTCACAGATGAGGAACAGTTTCTTATAAGGCTCTGCAGGGAGTACGCGCCCTGAGTTTCTTATTTATAGCTGTGGATTCCCGGAATAAATGTGTTCACACCGATGTAGGTGAAAAGCACGCAGATGAATCCGATCACAGCGAAGATGGCGGCCGATTTTCCTTTGTAGCCGCGTCTGATGCGCAGGTGCAGATAAATCGCATAGATTATCCATGTCACCAGAGACCATGTCTCCTTTGGGTCCCATGACCAGTAGCTTCCCCATGCACGTTCGGCCCAGATGGCGCCTGTGATGATAGTGAACGACAGGAAAAGCATTCCAAGTGCAACGCTGCGGTACTCGATCAGGTCCAGCTTCTGTTTGTCGGGGATGTGCTGGTCAAGAAAGCCGTGCTCCCTGAGCTTGTCGCGCAGAAGGAAGATTATTCCAAGCACGAACGAGACTCCGAACGCTCCGTAGGCGATGATTGCCGTGGAAACATGGAAGCCCAGCCAACCCGATCTGAGGGCGGGCATCAGCTCGCGGACCTCTTTGCTCTGCATTGCGGCATAGCCAATCATCAGGAACACCACCGGCGAGATGAATGCGCCCATCACATAGAACTTGAAGCGCAGGATGAAGATCATGCCCAGAAGGCACAGACCCCATGCGAACGATGTTGCGAACTCGTACTGGTTGGTCAGCGGCAGTCTTCCGGCCCCTATTCCCCTGCAGACTATCGCAACGGTGTGCAGGACAAATCCGAAGGCCTGGAGAGCGAACGCAATCTTGGAAAAGATCTCCTTCTTTGCGGCGATGTAGATGAAATACAGCACCATTGATGCGAAATAGGAAATCATTACAATCGTGAACAGGGTGTTCTCAACTTGAAGCATCTTCTTCCTTCCTTTTAGGTGGCTTCACATAGAAGCTGACAATGAGTCCGACAAGTATGACAAGACCTCCGATCAGTGCAAAGCGTGTGAAGGAATCCTTCTTGATCTGGATCAGCGTGTAGCTCTGCGGGTTGGAGAACCGGACGCTGTACTCGTCGATTGTGAGCACCTCGTCCTGCATCAGGACGTTCATGCCGAGAATCTGTCCCCTGAAGTAGACAGAATACAGGTATGCCGGATTGTTGATGTTTCCCGAAAGCGATGACGGTCCCTTTCCGGGGACCATGACGTAATCGGGATAGAATGCGTTGAAATAGACCACAAGATCCGGCTTGTCGGCAACCACAAGATAGTCTCCGGCACAGACGGTGTCCTTCTGGAGGTCAGTCCCGTCCTTCTGGATGCTCACGTCAGCAGCCCAGCCTGTCGAGTTCTGGTAGAAACGGTAGCCGTACAGGTCGGCAGGGTTGTTCACGCTGACCTTGGCCTTCCTGCCTTCGGAACTTGAGGCAAGGTCATAGACGGTTATCTCTGATGTGTACTGCTCGACCGTGTCGTCCTGACGGAGGTCTATTCTGAAATCGTCTATGGTCATCACAAGGCCGGTATCCCCTATTGCCATGCTCTGTCCGGGGACCCCGTATGCAGCATACTCCTTGTATGTGATCTGTCCGAGGCTGTAGCCCAGAATCAGAAGCAGGACCCCCACATGGGTTATCCATGCTCCCCAGTACCCCAGACGCTCTCTGAACGAGGTTCCGCCTCTTGTTTTTCTGATGATGGCCGGCAGTCTGAGCACGTTGCACAGAAGCAGGTTAAGGCAGAGAAAGCCGCTGATCAGGATGAAGTACCAGCTGTGGAAAACATCGTCCAGATGCAGGGCCAGAATCAGAGCCGCGGTGCGCTCGCTGTAGCGGGCTGTGTACCAGGCATAGGTCTGGTTCTGCGTCACGAAGCTTCCGATGCAGCATACCGCTGCGAGTACACCCAGCAGAATCACTGCGAACTTCATTGAGGAGATGAATTTGAAAAACCCCTTCCTGACCGTCATTTGGTTTCTCAGCTGAGAAGAGCCATTGCTTCCGCTATGCGGGCGTCGGCAACATCAAGGCAGTGTGTGGAAAGCTCCGAATTGTGGGCACCTTCCGAATTCTCGACATAGCAGAAGTCGAAGAACCACTGGGCCTCACGGTGGAGTTTGCGAATCTGGTCAAGCTCGGCCTCGGTCTTCTTTCCTCCCGATACGGCATCCGTAAGGGTGTCCTTGAGCTTCGAGAGCTTGTTTCCGACCTCGGTTTCCCTGTCCGTGACGCGGGCCTGGATGCGGCGTACCATGCTGACCATGTCGGTGTCGCCGTGGCACTGCACACATGTGGAAAGCAGGGTCTTGTTGTTCAGAGGGCTCTCGAGATAGTGGCTGTGATAGACGGTTCCGTCATCGGCCATCTCAATAGCCATGTGGCAGTCGGCGCAGTTCAGAAGCTTGCCGTGCTTGCCCAGAAGATAGGTCTCCATCTCGGGATGCTGGGCCTTCAGCTGTTTTGTTCCGGTTCCGGGCTGGATCCAGTCATAGAAACCCACAGAGCCGTCCGGCATGACCATGTTGTCGTAGAATGCAAGGATTGCCTCAGGAGTCATGGTGTCTATGCTGGAATAGGGCATCATCGTCTCCTTGTCGGTCGGAGTGAAATAATACTCTATGTGACACTGTCCGCATGAAAGCGTCGATTTGTCGATGGTGGCCATGTTGCTGCCCAGTGCCTTCTGGACATAGGAGTGCGTGATGACGATCTCTCCGTTGTTCTTCGCACTGTTGCCGTGGCAGTTGTAGCAGCTGATGTTCTTGTCCATCTTGGCATAGACCTCGTTGAAGTCCATGGTGTAGACACCGACACCCAGCTCGTTGACCAGTTGCGTGAAGTTCGGGGTCTTGCATGTCAGACAGTTTGCAAGGGCGTGCGGACGGGCTGTTGCGGCAACATCCGCAAGAGTATACTCATGACCTCTCGCACTTCCGTATTCCTTGGCGAATCCGAATCCCTGATAGATGTTCACAAGGTACGGATCCTGCTCCAGATAATCGGTGATGTAGCTGTTCTGGTCGTTGGCATGCATCGTCGCAGACACGTACGGGAATGACGGCTCATATGTGATGTCTTCCCTTGTGAGCGGACCCAGGGCTCCCCTGTTCTTTATATGATACATGATCTGGGGGCCGAAGATTCCTCCGACGGTGGCTATTGCCACAACGATTATGACGATGGCGATTATCAGCTTGATTGTTTTCTTACTCTCCATCATCGACCTCCTCCCTGACTGGTTTTACGGCCGGCGGGGTGATTACCTTCACAGGGCACTTCTCGGCACATTTGCCGCACTGGGTGCACTTAGAGTAATCGATGCTGGCAAGGAAGTTCTCCACATGGATGGCATCGAACTCGCACTGGCGTGTGCAGAGCATGCAGCCGATACATCCGGCAGAGCAGACTTTCTTGACCATCGGGCCCTTGTCTTTGTTCGAACACTGGACAGAGACGGTATTGCCAACAAAGACGAGGTCAATAAGGCCTCTGGGACAAGCCTTGGCACACAGTCCGCATCCGACGCACTTGTTGCGCTCGACAATGGCGACACCGTTTCTGATGCGGATCGCATCCTGCGGACATACTGTGGCGCAGGAACCGAATCCGAGACATCCGTATTCACAGTCGGTGACGTTTATTCCGCTAAGGACGGCACTGCGGCAGTCCCTGACTCCGATATAGTTGGCCTGATTGTGTGTGACGTCGCAGGAGCCTTTACAGCGTACGAACGCGACTTTCTTCTCCTGAAGAGCGGCATCAACACCCATTACGGCGGCTATCTTGTCTGCAATCGGCTGACCTCCGACGGGACATCCGCTGGCAGGTGCCTCTCCGGCGGCAATGGCAGCGGCCATTGCATCGCATCCGGCATAGCCGCAAGCTCCGCAGTTGTTGCCCGGCAGACATTCGCGGACGGCACTCTCACGGGGATCCACATCGACATGGAACTTCTTTCCCGTGTAAACAAGTGCGATTCCCACAATCACTCCCACGAGGGTTATGACGGCAGTTGTGATAATTACAGTACTCATTTCAACCCCCTCAGAAGCTAAGTCCGCCGAAGCCCATGAAGGCTATGGACATAAGTGCGGCAGAGATGAGGACAATCGGTGCCCCGCGCAGCGGAGCGGGAAGATCCTCTTCCCTGATCCTGACACGGACGCTAGCCAGCAGCACGATTGCAATCGTGAAACCGACGGCGGTTCCGAATCCGGAAAGAACACATTCGATGAAATTGTAGCCGTTCTGGACGTTGGTGAGAGCGACACCGAGAACAGCGCAGTTTGTCGTGATCAGCGGAAGGAAGATACCCAGCGACTTGTAGATCGCAGGAGATGTCTTCTTGAGGAACATCTCGACGATCTGGACCAGAGCCGCAATGACCAGGATGAAGACGATGGTCTTCATGAAGTCTATTCCGAACGGCTTGAGCACGAAATCATAGAGAAGACTTGCAACCGCAGATGCGATGGTGATGACGAAAATGACCGCCATGCCCAGCGAGGCCGAAGCCTTCATCTGCTTGGAGACTCCCAGGAATGAACAGATTCCGAGGAACTGGTTGAGGACGACGTTGTTGATGAGCGCTCCGCTCACGATGATGAGAATCAGACTCTTCATTTCGTCACCTCCTCTGCCTTGGGACAGCTTGATGCGCAACTTGCGCAGCAGCCGTCACAGCCTTCGACCAGCTTCTTCTGTCTTGTCTTGATGCCTATGGCGTTCATTATGATTATGAAAAGCGCTATGACAAGGAATGCTCCGGGCGGCTGGACGAAGATGCCCATGGGCTCGACGCTCTCCGGCAGGATCCTGACACCGAATGCGGATCCGTTGCCAAGGATCTCTCTGACGAGACCGGCAAGTGTCAGGGCCACGGTGAATCCAAGACCCATTCCCAAACCGTCCATGACGGAAAGAAGCGGAGTGTTCTTGTTGGCATAGGCCTCGGCACGTCCGAGGATGATGCAGTTGACGACAATCAGAGGGATGTAGATTCCCAGTGCGTCGTAGACCGATGGCAGGTATGCCTCGATCAGAAGCTCTGTGACCGTGACCAGAGAGGCTACGATCACGATGTAGGACGGAAGTCTGATCTCATCCGGAATGGCTTTGCGGAGAAGCGAGATGACCAGGTTGGAGAGAATCAGGACAGCCGTGGTGCTCAGTCCCATTCCGATACCGTTCATGGCACGGGTGGAGACTGCCAGCGTGGGACACATTCCCAGCATGAGCACCAGTGTGGGGTTTTCCTTTATGAGGCCGTTGTAAAGCCTTTCAACATATTTGTTCATTACTGCACCCCCTTTGCGTTCTGGAAGAAGTCCAGGGCGGCGTTCACCGCATTTACAATGGCCTTCGAGGTCACTGTGGCACCGGAAATGCATTCGATTCCGTTTGCCGTCTCCTGTGCGCTTCCGGTCAGGAGCTTGAAGCTCTTCACGGACCTGTTGGAGAACTGGTCGACGAATGATGCATCGGCTGCGAGCATTCCCTTACCCGGAGTCTCATGCAGCTCTGTGAAGGAGATGCGGTTGACGCTTCCGTCCGTCGAGATTCCGACGGAAACGGTGATGTTGCCGTCGTAGCCTTCCGACGATGTGGCGGAGATCGCATAACCTACGGTCTTTCCGTTGGCATCCATTCCGATCACAGCCTCGTTGATCATCACTCTGCCGAAGCCCGATCCGTAGATCTGGCCGTAGATGTCCGGAGCCTGGACGGCTCTGAAGCTCTCGGCTGTCGGGACGACCGCCTGATATGACTGCCAGGCCGCCCTCTCCTTCTGCTCCTTGATGGTATCCTCTGTCATCTTGTAGACACCGCCAAGTGCGAAGCCAGCAAGCAACGTGATGAGGGCGATGACGATGATGGACTTGGGAATGCGCTGTGACAGCGGCTTTCTTGCAGTTTCGCCTCTCTGGATGGCAATGGCCTTCTTGCGATATGCGAACGGCTTGGGAAGGATGTACATGTCGATCAGCGGAGTGAAGAGGTTTCCCATGAGGATGGAGTAGCTGAACGAGTCGGCCGATGAGCCGAAGACTCTGAACAGACCTCCCAGGACTCCGATGATCAGTCCGTAAATCAGCTGTCCAAGCTTGCTGACAGGTGATGTGACGTAGTCGGTTGCCATGAAGAAGGCACCCATGACCACGCCGCCTCCGCAGATATTGGCAGCAAGGAAGACAGGATCGAAGCCCTGGCCTCCGAACAGTGCGATGAACAGTGTGAAACCGCCCAGGACGGAGAAACAGATCTCGCCGTGTATGATGTCGAATGCCCACAGGATCAGTCCGCCCAGCAGAAGGGCTGCAATGGAGCTTCCTATTACTGCGTTGGAGGTTCCAAGGAACATCGATGTGACGTTGACGGCCCTTCCAGCGAGGAGCTCGGCCATCGGGGTCGGTGACGAGACCATGTCGACCTTGAACACCGTCATCGAGTTGCTGAATGAAATCAGAAGGAAACATCGTCCGGCAAGGGCCGGGTTGAGGAAGTTCTTTCCAAGGCCTCCGAAGCAGCACTTGACCACAAGGATTGCGAAAACAGATCCGATGATCGGGCCGTACAGCGGAGTGTCCGGGGAGAGCGACAGGGCCAGAAGAAGGCCTGTGACGGCAGCACTGCCGTCTTTATAGCTCTTTCCCTTGTGACACAGGGTATCGAAAAGGAACTCGGTTCCCACCGCCGCGACAATGGATGCCACAATGATCAGGAACGCATGCAGTCCGTGAACGACCACACCCACGATGGTTGCGGGCATGAGCGACATGAACACGATTCCCATTATGTAAGGAGTGGTCCACCTGTCCCTGACGTGGGGGCCGGAGGAAATGTTAATAGCTGTGTTCATTTGTTACCTCCTGCCTTCGCACGCTTGAGGGCCATTATCTCGGCCTTTGTATGTTTGAATATCTGTGTCAGCGGTCTCTTTGCGGGACACACGTAGGTGCATGAACCACATGAGATGCACTCAAGTCCGTAGAGCTTGTTCTCATAACGCTCGAGGTCGCCCACATGGACTGCATCGGCCATCAGCTGCGGCAGAAGTCCCTGAGGACAGACCGTGGTGCAGCGTCCGCAGTGCAGGCAGTTGGTCATCTGGGCCTCGGAAGCCTCCACCTCGTCCTGTGTGAGAAGTGTCACGGCGTTTGTGGTCTTGACCACGGGAACACTCAGCGAGCTCATTGCAAAGCCCATCATGGGTCCTCCGGCCAGAACCTTCTTCAGTGTGACGCCGTCCTTGATGCCCCCGCATGCCTCGACAAGCTCTGAAACCATCGTGCCGTTGCGCACTATGAAGTTGGACGGTCTCTCAACCGCATCTCCGGTGATTGTCAGAACATGTGTGTACAGCGGCTCGTTGTAGACAACGGCACGGCCTACGGCATAGATGGTTCCCACATTGTCCACGATGCAACCGACATCGGCAGGCAGTTTGGATACGGGGAAATCGACCCCGGCCACCACCTGGATCAGGCTGCGCTCGCCGCCCTGCGGGTACTTTGTCTTCAGCGGAAGGATGATGATCCTGTTCGCGACATGACGCTTTTCGGCGGCTTCTTTCATCGCGGCGATGGCCTCGGGTTTGTTGTTCTCGATTGCCACCACGCCCTGTGCGTTGGGGAAGAGCTTGAGAATGATCTCAAGACCTTCGAGGATTCCCTCGGCCTCGGTACGCATGAGCTGGTCGTTGCATGTGATGTAGGGCTCGCACTCGGCTCCGTTGGCGATGATGTAACGGATGGATGACGGATCTTTCGGGGCCAGTTTCACATGTGTCGGGAAACCTGCTCCTCCAAGTCCTATGATTCCCGCGTTCTTCACGCGTGCGATTATCTGGTCGTTGGAGAGAAGATTGACATCCTCCCTCACGCCTATTCCCTCTACTTTTGTATAAAGCCCGTCGTTTTCAATGACTATGCAGTCCAGGGATGCTCCGGAGATGGTGCGGCGCTTCTCGATGGCCTTCACCTTTCCCGAGCAAGATGAAGCGACGTTGGATGAAATGAATCCGTCCGCCTCTGCAATTATCTGACCGACAAGGACCTCATCGTCCTTCTTTACCGTCGGTTTGGCCGGTTTTCCAATGCCCTGACCCAAAGGCAGGACTATCTCCCCTCTGGCATCATAACGCTGCAATGGAACCTGTCGGCTTAATTCCTTGTGGCCTTTCGGATGTACTCCTCCGCGAAAGGTTGTCTCCATTCCTGCTGACTCCTTCTGTTTGTTTTGGTGATTCCTTTCAAAAAGAAAACACCATTTTATATATTAGCAGTACACATGTAAAAAGAGAAGACTTATATTCGTGTAGAAGGACAACATTCGACCGATATCTTGCGCTTTGAAGCCAAAAGAGTTAGTGTCTAACCATGTCAGAGAAAAAAGTGGAAAACACATCCGGAAGCAAAAAGACAGTTGTAATCCAGGCAATCAAGTTCGTCCTTTTCAGCGCCAGCGCCGGCATGATCCAAGCCGCCGTCTTCGCCCTTCTTCATGATGTCGTCCGGGCATTCAACCAGAGCTACTGGCCCTGTTACCTCATTGCACTGGTCTGCTCCGTAGTGTGGAACTTCACCCTGAACCGCAACTTCACATTCCGCAGTGCCGCCAACGTCCCGGTAGCAATGACCAAGATCGCAATCTACTACTGCATATTCACTCCCCTTTCGACCCTCTGGGGCGATGCCCTCGAGAAGCTGGGATGGAATGCCTATGTGATCCTGATTCTGACCATGTTCGTCAACCTTGTGACCGAGTTCTGCGTCTACAAATTCATCGTCTTCCGCAACAGCGAGAACACCAGGAAATAGTTTGCGTTGTTTAGTATAATTGCCCTCGTTTAAATGGACACTTTTCAGTAGTTTCGTTATATTGAGGGCATGAAAGACATCTGCCTTCTGAGCGATTCATTTCCGCCAATCATCGACGGAGTCGCATCAGCAGTATCCAACTACGCAAGGGTAATACACAGCAAGGGTGTGGGCGTAAGCGTCCTTGCCCCGGAACACCCGTTGGCAGATGACTCGGTATTCGACTATCCGGTAATCAGATATCCCGGCATGGATATGTCGGACAAGATCGGCTATGTAGTCGGAAACCCATTCTCCTATGCCACGCTCAGACTGATGAACACAATGGACATCGGGCTGCTTCACACACACTGCCCCACGGTCTCCAACATTATGGCAATGGAGCTCAGAGCCACATTGGATGTCCCGATTGTCATGACATACCACACGAAATACGACATAGAGATAAAGAAAGCCATCCGCAGCAAGCTGTTCTCCTCGATGGCAATGAAAGTCCTGATAGAAAGCGTCACATCATGCGACGAGCTGTGGGTGGTCAGCAAGGGAGCCGGAGAGAGCCTGAGGAGCCTGGGCTACAGAGGCGACTACATTGTCATGGAAAACGGCGTGGATATGAAGCGTCACAGGGCAAAAGCCTCCCTTGTCAAGAAAACAACCGCCGGCTACGACCTTCCCGAGGGTGTCCCCCTCTTCCTGTTCGTCGGAAGGATCCAGTGGTACAAGGGCCTGAAAATCATCCTGGATGCACTCAAGGAGCTCAAGTACTGCGGATACGACTTCCGAATGGTTTTTGTCGGCGGCAGTCCGGAAGAGGATGAAATCAAGAGATATGCATCGGAATCCGGCCTGAACGACAAGTGCTTCTTCACCGGCCCCATCCACGATAGGGAGACAATCGCCGCCTGGTACACACGGGCCGACCTTTTCCTGTTTCCCTCAACATTTGATACAAACGGTCTTGTTGTCCGCGAAGCCGCTGCCTGTTCCCTGGGATCCGTCCTTGTGAAGGACAGCTGCGCCAGCGAAGGCATCACCGACGGAGTCGACGGCCTTCTTATCGAAGAGAACGCCCAGTCCCTGGCCGAATGCCTCGCACATGCCATCAAGCATCCCGAAATGATGAAGACCATCGGCATAAACGCCTCGAACAACATCTACCTCTCCTGGGACGATGCCATCGTCCGTGCCATCGACCGCTATGGAATTGTCATGGACAACTACAAGCGCGGAATGTACCGCAAACACAACAGACCTCTCGAAGGCTTCCTCGCCTTCTACGCCAAAATGCTCGGAATAATCGGATCATAACCTTCAGGATCTCCATAATCTGCCCAAGCCGATCCATGTTCCCACATATTCATTGACACTGCTTTAACTTTTGTTTATATTTCCTTCTGTTGCTAAGCAACAAGCCCAGATGGCGGAATTGGTAGACGCGCTAGGTTCAGGTCCTAGTTCCAGTCAATGGTGTGTGGGTTCAAATCCCGTTCTGGGCACTCCAATAAGACCTTATCAGATAAGAAATTACTGATAAGGTCTTTTCTTTTTTTGTGTTTTCTTATCTCCCTAGAATTGTTTGTGTCTCATTTTGTGTCCCACTTTGTAAGCGTGGTTTCGCTGCCCGTACTAAAAATACTAACTACTTAGTAAATTTAGTGCAGGAGGTAAAACCACATGTTCAATTCCTACACTGAAGAGTTCAAGAGGAACACAGTTGCCATCGTTCGAGCTGGTTTTGGAATCAACTCATTGGCCGATAGGCTGAACATTCCCCCGACGAGCATACGCAACTGGGTCGGTCATCCCAAATACTCCGACGTTCAGCCTGCAGGGGAAGATCTGATCGGAAAACTTCCCGACAGAACTCCCGGTGTACAGAATCTGGTTCAGATCGGAGAACATGCGGCGCTGATGAACAGAAACTGTCTGCCAGAACTCAAGATCAGAATCGGAAGTGCCGAGATAACGGTTCCCAGAAACACACATGTCGACACGTTCAGAATTCTGATGCAGGCGCTGAGAGACGCGCATGTTCTTTGATTTCTCCAGGTACTCCTACTATGTTGCCCCCGGAGGAACTGACATGAGAAAGGGTGCCGACTCGCTCTCCCGGTTCGTACAGGAGAATCTTAAGCTCAATCCTCTGTCGAAGAGCATGTTTCTCTTCTGCAACAAAAGCCACAAGACTCTGGCCGTCCTTGTCTGGGACAACGGCTTCTGGTTGATGAAGAAGAAACTCTACGAAGGAACCTTCGCATGGCCCAGAGATGCGGCTCAGGCCATGCAGATTACAGTGGATGACGTCAGGAGAGTCATCCGCGGAGACGATGTTTTCAGGCGGATAAAAGTGCTTCCCGAAAACCTTGAAATCTGAGTTAACTTTTTTTACAAAAAAGAGTTAACAATTGACTTAAATCCTTGTTTATGTTACAATATGAAATATGGACAGGGACAAGAAAATCGAAGAACTGGAGAAGATAGTGGCCGAGCAGAGCATTGAGATCAAGGCGCTCAAAAAACTCAACTCTGTCCTTCAGAGCCAGGCGAATGCCAATGAACAGAAAGTCCATGACATGCTCGAGGCTCTCAGAAACCAGTTCCGATCCTCCACAGAGCAGCTTCTGCTCTTCGATGACATCGAGAACACAGCCACTCTCGGAGTTCTCGAGGAAACCCCGGAAGGCGAAAGCATCGAAGTCGGGTCCTACATCAGAAAGAAGGCAAGATCCGCAGTCACTCTTCCGGCAGACACTCCGGTGGTGGATATCTATGATGATTCTCCGGTACCCACATGTGAACGTTGCGGTTCCGTAATGAAGGAATCCGGAGAGAAGACCTATGAGGCTTTCACCAGAATCGAACGGACAGTCATTGTCCGAAAGCATGTGAAACAGTATGTCTGTCCTTCCTGCGAACCCGATGAGGGAGAAGGAAGAAAAACTGTTACTCCGGTCACCGGCAACATGCTTGACGGTACTGTCTGTGATCCCACACTTCTTGCTTCCATTGTGGAGGACAAGTTCTCCTTTGCACAGCCTCTCTACAGACAGGCCAAGAAGTACGAAGACGTGGGTCTTTCCAGATTCACGATGAGCTCCTGGCTCATGAATGTGGGAACAAGACTTGAGGCCAACATGGCTCCCTGCCTTGAGAATGTCATCTACAGCCACCCGCTGGTGAATGTGGATGAGACCCCTGTTCAGGTACTCGGTCTTCTCGGTGAAGACGGTAAGCGCAAGGCCCCGCACAGCAGTGCCAACGCATTCATGATGGTCAGAGCCGCTGTGGACGGCCACGGCAGAAGCGGCCCTGTGATGTTCACCTTTACGGAGAACAGAAAGAACGCCACGATTGAAAGTTTTCTCAGTCCCTACACCGGAGTGGTGCAGACCGACGGTCTCTACGGCTACGGCAATGCCGCGAAAAGCTGCTCCTTCACTCACATCGGATGTCTTGTCCATGCCAGGCGCAAGGCTGTCGAAGCCAACGGAGACCGAAAGAGCGGAATCGCATTTGATCTTCTGAAACTCTATGCATCCTTCTTTCACGAGGAAGGAAAACTCAGAGACTCCTTTGATGCAGGAGAGATCTCCGAAGAAGCTTTTCTTTCCGGAAGAAAAGAGATTCTTGAACCGATTCTCGGCAGAATCCATGATTTCTGTCTTGAGAATGTCGACAAGGCAATCGGAAAGCTGAAGGTTGCACTTCAGTATCCTCTGGACAGGTGGGAAACACTTGTGCGGTTCCTTGATTATCCTTTTGCCACGAGCAGCAACCAGAGAGCCGAGAACGCAATCAGACCTTTCACTGTGGGACGAAAGAACTGGCTGTTCAACATCACAGAGTCCGGTGCGCAGGTATCCGCTTTCTTCTACTCCCTTGTGGAGACATGCAAGGCCATGGGCATCAGTACCAGTGATTATCTGACCTACCTGTTCATGAATGCGAACACCATCAAGGATGGTGATGAACAGGCCTGGACAGCGATGCTGCCCGGAAAATGCGATATTTCCTCTGTTAAAGGCTACAGGGAGATGCTTCTTGCAGCCATGCCGGATCTTGACAGGACTGAACCGTACAGATTGCGTGGCAAACGTGTTTGATCCACTCATGTATTGAGTGTCTCATATTATTCAACAAAGCAAATCAGGAAACGATTTGACGCTTACCCCACTTTTAGGGTTCTTCCTCTGGAAGTTGATGGGGTCTGAAAAAAATAAGTGAGGTTGGGTTCTATGTAATTTCACATAAAAAAGGGGTCAAAATCGGACCTCAATTTGACATCCCCAGATTGAGGTATTCCTCAATGGTTGTTTTCTTCATTGGGGTAAAAAAAGTCCCCACCAGAGTGGGGATATATGTTAAAAGGAGATAATGGAGGTCAATTTCAAGACACTTCCCTCAAATCAAACAGAAGGGGTTGTTCATCTTCCTCTTTATAAGGGTTGGTCCAACCAATAGTGTTTATGACACCATTTATGAGTTCCTTGTCTTGTTTGGTCTTTGAATTGTCCAAATAATGGAAGGTCATATCTATACTCTGATGTCCCATTATACTTCTAATCAAATCACCTTGAATGTTATTCACCAAGAGAAGAGTGTTATAGAACTTTCTGAAGGAGTGGAATGACAATTTCTTCCCATCATACTTCATTCCCCTCTTCTCCATCTCTTTCTTGAGAACATTAGTTATTGTGGTGTCTTTCACAGGTTTAGTCCCATTCAGAGTGAAGATTAGTCCTTTCTCTGGTGAAATTGAGAGGATAAGGTCTCTCAATTCAGGTGTTATTGGTATATTTCTTGTAAGTCCATTCTTTGTAGTTTTTCTACCTTGAACATCATTCCAAGAGTAATTGACTTCAATGTGGTCTTCCTTAATCTGTTCAACCATTAGACCTCTGATTTCACCAAGTCTCATTCCGGTTTCAGATGAAAGAACACAACAGACATAGGACATCTTATCATCCCAAGTTTTCTCAAACAGACTTCTAATCTGTTCAATAGTAAAGGAGTTTCTCATACTAAACCTCTTGTCAATGTAATATCCAACAACTCCATCACAAGGGTTTTTTGTAATGAGGTTCTGTCTAACTCCTTCTTCCATCATCTGTCTCATTATCCCAAGAAGGTTATTTATGGTCTTGTAATTGAGTTCTTTATTGTTGAGGTCATCCAACCAATTCTCAATCATCTGATTTGTGATTTTATTAAGATAGAGGTGGTCAAAAGTTGGTGATATGTGTTTCTCCATTTGATATCTGTTATTCTTACAATGGTCCATAGAGAAATGACCATCTCTTCTCAATTTTCTTTTAACAATTGGACAAGTATCCCATACCCAAAAAGGTTGTGAAAACAACTCAAAGGTGATCTGGGGGTTCTTGGTTCCCAAAAGAGTTCCATTTTCAAATCTTCTGATGATTTCTTCTTTACTCTCTTTTAAAGTTGTTTTACCTGTAGAAATCTGGTGTCTTTTTCCCATCTCATCAGTGTAGTTATAGTAAAAAATTGAGTATTCCTTGACCTTTTTACTTTCACAATTTCTCTTTCCCTTTCTGGTATTGACCAGTCTTGAGAACTCCCTCTTATAAGGGTCTGGTAATTCAATTCCATTGTAAATCATTGTTTGAATAACTCCTATGTATTTCTTTATTCTGACGTCATTTAGGTGTTCCGTCTATACCTATAATATAAAGTTGTCTCTCCAGTTTTATGAGTTTTTCTCCAACTTTTTTTGTTTTTTCTTTTTTTTGTAAGTTTTTTTCTAATTCAAGGGTGAGGACTTTATATTAGATGTGTAATCAGAAACAAAATAGAAAGAGGTAATTATATGATATCTAAATTGTTAAATGTAAATGAAGTATCAGAGATTTTGGGTCTCTCTCCCAACTATATTCTTTGTTGTTCAACACAACATCCGGAAAGGGTCCCAAAGTCATTTAAGATGAATGGTTCAAGAAGATGGAAAGAAATGGATGTTCTCTCTTGGATTGAGAGGAGATATATGGGTAAAAAGTAAGTTCTCTATTTTCAATAAAACTCCTTTTCTCCTTTTGAAAATGACCTCAACAAGGTCATTTTCTTTTTGGTTTTCCAGTGTTCTTCCAACTCTCAACTAACTGGATAAAGGAGAAACCCAATGGAAAAACTATTAGACATAACTGAAGTATCAAACATTCTTAAACTGACCCCAGACTACCTGTTGAATTGTTGTTCCAAGTATCCAGACAGAATACCCAAGTCATTCAAAGTGGGAAGTCAAAGAAGG
>CADBOI010000158.1 GCA_902796335.1 uncultured Spirochaetales bacterium | reverse complement strand
TCATGGTCGTCCACATAGAGAGTGTTGTGGGCCAGTGCGGAAACGAAATAGGACCTCCAGTCCTTCCATATGGAGGATCTGTAGATGTAGCGTCCGCTGTCAACCAGAACATCCTCTCCGCACAGAGTAAGTTCGGCATGCATGCAGTCGTTATGCGAATGGGTGGACCTTTCTCCCCGTTCCAGCTGAGTTGCATGAGTGCACAGGTAATCCGCATCAGGACCCCATCCAGTGCGCATCACATATACACCTTCCTCAGAATACTTGTAGTCTCTGGCCTTCGGTTCGTCCCCTTCCTTGCGCAGTGTTCCGAAATAGCGGAACTGCTCGTCACCGAAAAGCTGATACATCCAGTTCATGTAGGCACGGATTTCATTGAGATCCCTTGGGAAGAACGAAAGATTCATGCCCTCGTAGATGGAAGTATCTGCCTTTCTGGTTGTCAGATCATCCCTGTCGGCATCACCTATCATAGGTGTCGAGAGATCCGGCTTTACCAGCGAGCAGATGTATTTAGCACTTCTTCTTATCACTTCCCACGCATAGTCCGGAACGTAGATTCCGTTTTTGCTGCAAAGGACTATGGCCTGGGCAAATGCTATCGATGCAACCATGTGATAGATTGGAGTTTTCTCCATGTGCACACCGTTGTCTGAGAAGCAGTAACGGATTTCATGCATTACCCGTCCGTAGGCCGTGTCGAACCATTGCCCGGACTCAGCGAATTCAGGGAACATTATCGAAATCTGCAGCAATGCGCTGGTCTCCATGCTCAGCCAGTTGGAGGATCTGTCATGGTTGGAATAATGGCCCATAAGGAACAACGCATGGTCCCTTATTCCAAGAAGGAAGCCTGCAAGGTCATCAATTGTCCACACAGGAGAACTCCTGAAGATCTCGAAAACCGGAAGCCATGTCGTATAAACCCTGATTCCGGTCTCTATGGTTCTCCATGCTGTCCCCGGAAACGGCTGTTTTGGCACGAAGGTCGTGTCTTTGATGAATTCGTCTGCAGGCCAGGCTTCACGGAACGAGTGCATCTGGGAAAGGAACTCCCTGGTGTATTTCTCATCCTTCGTGACGGCATAGGCTCTTGCAAGACTCTGCCAATAAATGGTGCGGAAAAGCGACCAGCTCCACTCATTGTCTCTGCTGGTTTCCGTGGTTGGGTTGAACATCCAGTCAATCGGACCATTGAACTTATGTCCGAAGATGTCATGCTGCATGACCTTCTCGGCATCGGCGACAATGCCGTCATCCTCTATTTCCGATGCCTCCGTGGCCTGAAACAGGTAGACGGGTTTCTTCCTCTCAGCGAAGTGCTGCAGGAGAGTCTTTCCGTCCAGTTCTTTGAAATCGTCCTTGAGATGCGTCTTCAGAATCTCAAATTCAGTCATGTCCGTTTTCCTTTTTTTCACACCGTTTATTGACAGAACAGCATCGGACTGGCCCGAAGGCCAATCCAATGCGTCTGAAATCAGAATTACTGATTATCTTGAGACGTAAGCGTTGTATGCTTCCTGTCTCCATGCGACAGCCTGCTCGAGCTTCAGACCCTTGAGACCGGCCTGATACTCTGCGAATGTCTTCTCATTGAGCGGAGTTACGCCTGTGATGAACTTGTTCTCCCACTCCTTTGCATATGTCTTGACGTCGTTGACAATCTTTGCATACTCATCAGCGTGATCCGAAGAAACGGTGATCAGAGACATATCGTGCTCGCCGTAGTTTGTCTGTGACCAGAGGACAAGAGCTTCCTGGAGCTCAGGAACTGCATAGTAGAACTTCTGTGCCTTCGGCTCCTGGACAAACGGTCCGTTGATGGTGAATCTCATGTACTGCCATGCCTTTGTGGAATCAAGGACTCCGTCGGCATTGAGAACAGCCTCGAGGTAAACCGGCTCACCGTTCTCGATCTTGTAGGAAACGTCCTCGATACCGTAGTTGGCCAGAAGATGTCCTTCCTTGCTGAACTGGTAGTCAAGAAGTCTCATTGCAGCTTCGATGTTCTTGCAGCTTGTTGTGATGGCGGCTGATGCACCGGCGTTGGAGTAGATGGTATCCATCTTTGCGAACATAGAGAGTCTTCCCTTCACAGGTGAGAGCGGCTTTGCTGAGGACATTGTGACAGACGGATCATCCTTCTGCATCTTCGGGAGCCATGTTCCGATTCCGCTTCCGCCGGGAGCATATCCGATGGCTGTGGTTGAGTTGAGGATCAGGTTACCCATTCCCTTCTTGTCCAGAGTGAGATAGTCGCTGTAAAGAAGGCCTTCTGTATAGAGCTTGTTGAGGAACTTCAGATAATCATATCTCTGTGGCTCAATCAGACCGCTCTTGACCACGCCGTTGTCCACATAGATACCTTCGTTCTCTCCCCATGAGTCAAAACCAGGAGCAAAAACTCTGTTGATATGGTCGCTTCTGATGGCAATCGGCCACTCCACAAGTCCGGATTTCTTGATTTTGACCAAGGCATCATAGAGCTCATCCGGAGTCTCGGGGATAGCATCTACACCGGCCTTTGCAAGAAGATCTGTCCTGTATACCCAGCCTTCCGTGTAAAGGAGTGTGTTGTTCTCATAGCTGTCGCCTCTGAGGAACGGGAAGCAGTAGTAGTATCCCTGGTCGGTCTTGACCATGTTGGCGATATCAGGATGTGTCTCCAGGAACTTCTTGAGGTTCGGAGCATAATCCAGATAATCGTTCAATGCAATGATGACACCGTCATCGATTGCCTTCTGGGGACCACCTGCGTAATTGATCCACTGATACTCGATGATATCGGGCATGGATCTGCGGGATGCTGTAAGAACAGAGAAGGCCTCGGCAACATTGTTGCCGGCAGCAACATGCTGGAATGTGACCTTTGTGTTCGTTCTTGCCATAAGCTCCTGCCAGTACGGCAGCTCATCGAAGCTGTTGGCTGTGATGGCAGCGTTCAGTGTTGCCCAATAGGTCAACTCATCCGGCCCGTTGTTTGTCTTGGCTTCTGCTGCGCCCTGTGCGAAGACAGGTCCTGCAATCAGAAGAACTGCTAGCAAAACTAACAATGCTTTCTTCATTCTTTTCTCCTTTTTTACGGTTTCAATGACCGTTCGTAATCATATTTCTGCAATGCGCCACTGCGCATAGGCATTCTGTAACGACTGACTCAGACCATCCATCGTGTAATAGACGCTGCCCTTGTCATCCTTTTTTCCGATGGCCCCTGCAGACAGATCCCGGACACCCATCTGCTGCGCCATAAGCACTGCATGGGTATGCTCGAACGCCGTCTTCAAGGTACAGACCGGAATCCGGCCCTCCTGTACACACCGGACACTTTCCCAAAGCTTTTCAAGACGTTCGCCCTTATCCAGACAGGTGTAGTCCAACAGGGTTCCGTCATCCAGTCTTCCCACAAATCCGTTCTCACCCTGTTCCACAGTGCCTTTCTCAAACTCGTAGACGCTGAGAGGACCGATCTTGGCCTCATCAACAGCATGTGATGCATGGTACTGGAGAACAACTCCGTCTTCAGTGACAAACTCAAGACTTACGGTATCACAGTTTGTGATATTCGGTCTGATTTTTGCCAGTATACCTTTACATGAGGATGTTGTTACGCTCGCATCCATCTCTCTGCCCAGAAGGAAAACCATGTTCTGGAACTGATGGGCACAGGCATTTGTAAACGGGGAATCATAGACCGGTGCACCATTGCAGTACATGGCCCCGGCCCAGGATGATCTGCTGTAATAGATGTCGTTCCTTCTCATGAGCCTGATGGTCTTCATCCTGACCGGCTTCCCATACACTCCATCCAGAATGTCCCTCTTCAGAGCAAGGACATCCTTTGAGAAGCAGAGCTGATAGCCAACCGCTACGAACAGACCTGTTCGGCTGCTCTTCTCGATCATCTCGCTGAAATGAAACGGATCAAAACAGACGGGCTTTTCCGTAAGTACGTTGCTGCCATGGTCCAGAGCCGACATCACATAGGGGTAATGGGTATGAATCGGAGATGAAATTATGACAAGATCCGCTCTGTCCTTTGCATAAAAACTGTCCATTGAGTCATAGACCGGAATTCCCTTTGCCACAACATCGGGATACAGGTGGCTTTTCTGTGCGAACGGATCGGCAATACCGACAAGAACAGAACCAAGAACATCCCTCTCAAGATATTCTTTTATGTAGTTCTCGCCGTAACCGCCCATTCCGCATAGCAGGACTCTTGTCTCCATCTCCCCACCTCATCAATCCCAGGCACTTTTCAGAATGCCTGCTGCATCGACCTCAAGCGCCTTGGTTGGACAGACCTGGAAACAGTAACCGCAACCAATGCAGTTTTCCGTCTTACAGGCTTTCTTGTTCCTCAACTCGATTCCCTTGTACCAGCAAACATCAGTACAGCGTCCGCAGCCTATGCATTTCTCAGGATCGGTATCTCTGAGTCTGTAAGCCTCACCCAGCTTGTCCTGACGTCTTTTTGCAAAGGAACTGTCCATATTGAAGAGCTTGAGGGCCTCACCCTTCAGGTCCTTCACGCTCTTATATCCGTTCTTATCCATCCATTCCGAGCACTGTCTGATGATCTTCTCGCAGACCTTGGTTCCACCCGAACATGCGATTGCACCGAACTGGACCATGTCCGATCCCGCCATGATATAGCGCAGGGCCTGATCATAGGAGAACACTCCTCCGCCGGCATACATGGGAATGGTTATACCCCTGGAGCGGGCATCGGCAACTTCAAAGCACACAAGCGGATTGGCCTGTGTTCCGCCGTAGCCCGAACCCGGTCTTGGCTGTGTTGTCTTCCAGTCGAGATCGAAATAGAAAGCCTTCCATCTTGCCGTCGGCCCTACTGCATCGGCTCCGGCTGCTACAGCCTCGCGGATGCTGGTAAGACAATCACAATCCTCAATGGCAAGTTTGACCATTACCGGAGTTCCGGGAACGGCAGCCTTGATCATCTTTGTGCATGTTGCAACCAGCTGGTAATAGTTGAACTGTCTGTCGGATGCTGTGGCGACACCTGGGGTGTTGAAGTGAAGCTCTACTGCATCTGCACCGGCTGCCACAACATCCTTGGCCTCGCGGACCCACCTCTCCTTCCAGTCAGGATATTTCTCGATATCATGATAATGTCCGACCGAAGCCCAGAGCTTTGTCTCGGGATACATTTCCCTGCGGGCCTTTCTCACCTCTTCACAGTACTCGTCCAGAGAACTCATGGTATCCGGAAGCTGTTTGCCTACCGCGTGGGAATGGAAAGCCGGCTGGCCCTTGAGAACCGCATCGAATGACGGATAGAAGAATCCGCCGCCACCCATGCCGTGGCCGTAGTTGCGCATTGTAACAGCACCCGGTTTGCAGGATGAGCTTTTTATCACATTGTCCGCACCTCTTGTAGCGGGGCTGGAGGCGATTACGAACGGATTAATCATGTCAAAACAGTCAATGTGCAAATCTGCCATAGCCAAGCATCTCCTTCAGGACTTCCGAGTCCTTATAAAACTGATCTTCGGAATCGTCCTTTACGAATTCCAGAAGCGCATAATAGTCTTTGTTTTCATTGAGAACACAGAAATAGCGTTCCCACTGTGTTCTGCCCTCCTCCAGAGGTCTCCTTCCAGTTTTGTCCCAGTGATAGACATGCAGATAAGAGAGATAAGAAAGAATCATCTTCAGACCGGCCTCACGCTGCTCCTCTGTAAGGGCCTGTGTCGGCTGCCAGAGTGTTCTCAGATTCGGACAGTCAACATTCTGAAGCAATGCAAGGGCTGATTCATTTGTATCCGTCAGTGTGTTCTTGTGCCATTCCAGGTTCAGGACAATACCCATGTCCGCAGCAATGAGGCAGACATCGGAAAGCTCTCTCTCAAGTGCCTTTCTCTCCTCTTTGGAAACATCTGCAGAGGCTTTGGTCCCAGCCCAGATACGGACCTGGTCAGCACCAAGGCTCCTGGCGGTATTCAGACTCGCAGTCAAGTCCATACCCTGACCAAGACGGAAATAGGATCCGTAGCCTGCAATAGCGATGCCTGCATCACGTGTGAGATTCCCGACTTCGGCGGCAAAGGACACATCGCCTGAAGGAATGTGGTGGTTCTCGCTCCATTCGATGGCCTGAAGACCAGCATTATGTGCAATTTCAAGCACTTTCCGTACAGAGAGACCTTTGAATGTTGCACTTACCAACCCGAATCCGATCATTGCTCAACCCTTTACAGCGCCGACCATAACGCCCTTGACGAAATATCTCTGAAGGAACGGATAGACAAGAAGAATCGGAACCGTTGCCACAACAATCGTTGCGTATTTGACAGCTTCACTTGACAGGGCAAGGTTCTCGGCAGCCATGCTGTTCGTCTCTTCCTGGAACAGAATCTGTCTGAGTATCAGCTGAAGAGGATACTTTGTCTTGTCACGCAGATACAGGAAGGCCGGGAACCAGGAGTTCCAGTGGGCAACCGCATAATACAGGACAATGACTGCTACCGTGGCCTTACACAGCGGTGTCATGATCATGAATAGCACCTGGGGATGAGTCGCGCCGTCTATCATGGCTGATTCAGGCAGACTGTCCGGAATCTGGGCCATTGCGGTTCTCATGACGATCAGATTGAATGTGCTGATTGCACCCGGAAGAATCAGAGCCCATCTGGAATTTATAAGTCCGAGGGACTCGACGACCAGATATGTGGGAATTGTTCCGCCGTTGAAATACATGGTGAATACAATCATCAGTGTGAAGACCTTCACCAGGGCTGCTCCCTTTCTGGAAAGAACGTATGCTCCGATCAACGAAAGGAAGACATTCAGGCCCGTTCCTACGACAACAACGAAAATCGTGTTCAGATATCCGGTCAGTATGCTCGGATTCTGGAAAACCAGCTTGAAATTGTAGAAGGTGGGACTGACAGGATAGAGAAACAGTCCGGAATGTTTCATGACCTCATATGGATCAGAGAATGCTCCGAAAAGGATGTTGAGCATCGGAAGAAGAACTGCAAGAGACAGAAACGCACAGACGACTACGATAATCACGTGCAGAGCCTTCTCTCCGTTTGTATATCTGACTTTCATGGGTTTGTCTGACATGTTCACCTCCTTACCAAAGACTCGAGCCGCTCAGTTTTTTACTGAACTTGTTTGTTCCCCAGACCAGGAGGAAACTCACGACGGAGTTGAACATGCCTACTGCTGCCGAATAGCTCCAGTTCATGTTCAGAAGACCTTCACTGTAAACATATGTGTTGATGACATCAGCAACGTCGATTGTAAGCGGGTTGTACATGAGGAGTATCTTCTCATGTCCGACATTGAACATCTTTCCTATCTGCAGGATGAACATGATGATGATTGTCGGGAACAGACAGGGAAGCGTCACGGAGAACAGCTGTCTCAGCTTTCCTGCTCCGTCGATCTTCGCAGCCTCATAAAGCTGAGCATCTATTCCGATGATTGCCGAAAGGTAGATGATCGAGTTCCAACCGATGTTCTGCCAGATTCCTGAGATGATATAAAGGGGAAGGAACAGTTTCGGATTCTGCAGCATTGTCTGCTGTTCGAATCCGAAGTGTGCCAGGAAAGTCGTAATGGCACCGTTTCTGGATGTCAGATCGGAAAGCATGGAGATGATGACGACAATCGACACGAAGTGCGGCAGATAGGTTATGGTCTGAACCATCTTCTTGAAATACCTTGTGCGGAGCTCGTTGATCATCAGAGCAAGGATAATCGGCATCGGGAAGCTGAAAATCAGGTTGGTGATACTTATCTTCAGAGTATTTCTCAGAACACGCCAGAAATAGTAGCTCTGAAAGAAATCTCTGTAGTTCTTCAGTCCTACCCACTTGCTCCCGAAGATACCCTTGATTGGCTTGTAGTTCTGGAATGAAATCAGAAGACCGGCCATCGGTCCATAATGGAAGATGATATAGTAGACAAGAACAGGAAGGAACATAAAATACAGACCTTTGTTCTTGCTCCAGTCTTTCCTCATGCGTTTGGACAACGGCTCACGAATCACTAATTCAGAAATCCCGTCCGACTTTCGTCTTTTCATCTGAAAACTCTCCCTTTATGTGTTTTCATTTTCAGATCGGTTTCCGGAACTTGTAAATTGACAGATTAAAAACTGACATGTCAAATTTTTCTTTTGACATTGACTCACCATAAAAAACGCTCTAACTTTATATCATGTACAGAAATCCAATAATCCCGGGCTTCAATCCTGATCCTTCAATCTGCTATGTTGACGGACATTTCTACATTGCAACCTCTACATTCGAGTATTTTCCGGGTGTGACCATCTGGGAAAGTACGGATTTGGTGAACTGGTCTTATTGCGACAGTGTACTCAAAACCCAAGGCACTCTTGATCTAGACAGGAGTCCGGACAGCCTCGGGCTCTATGCCGCCACAATCAGACACCATGACGGTCGCTTCTATGTCGTCACGACGAACAAATATCTGAAGTTCAATTTCGTAGTTTCATCTGAAAGCATACACGGTCCGTGGACAGATCCCTCCTTCATCTGCAAAACCGGAATTGACCCGTCCCTTTTCTTCACCGATGACGGGCGCTGCTTCTACACTTCCAACGGCGAAATCGATCCACACACGAACGCGAGAGGTATTTTCGGAGCGTTCATTGACCCACTTACAGGTAAGATGCTGGAAGATTTCAGACCGATAGCAGGAAGCTGCGGTGGTCATTCTACAGAGGCACCTCACATCTATTTCAGAAACGGATATTATTACCTCATCATCGCCGAAGGCGGAACGGGTATAGGGCATCATGTGTGCGTCCTTCGCAGCAAAGACATTCACGGACCTTATGAGCAGAATCCGGACAATCCGATTCTTTCTCATGTAAGCAGGAAAGGACATCCGATACAGTGCACCGGACATGCCGATCTGCTGGAACTTCCCGACGGCAGATGGATTGCAGTCTTCCTTGCCACAAGAAAGAACACCAATGTCCCTCTGACCACGCTGGGACGCGAGACGTTTCTTGCCCCTGTCTCATGGGCTGATGATGGATGGCCTGTGATTGGAGACAACGGATATGTGGAACTTGAGATGCCGGACATTGTTCCATCGGAACAGCATGATAATACCGGCATATATGTTGATTTCAAAAAAGAACTCTCAGACTTCCCTGTTCTGAAAATCAGAGTTCCCAAAGAAAACTGCTATCTTCAGGAAAAAAGTACTGCAAGCATCACCTTGATCGGAGACCGGAGACTTGAGACACCGCTCGGACACCCAACAATGATGGCAGTCAGACAGTCTGATTTCAACTGCATTTTCACAGCAAGACTTGATCTGGGAAGTCTCAGCGGAACAGCAGGTGTCTGCACATGGCTTCAGACAAACTACCATGCCAGAATGGGAATCTCAAAGACCGGTGGGCATGTCGCGGCTTCAGTTTACAGACATATACATGATCTGGGAGCTACAACAAGGGAAATACAGCTTGAAAGCTGTCGGGCAGATGAGACAATCGAGCTCAGGATAGTAGCCACAAGGGAATTCTATGAATTCTATGCCGCAGATACTCTGGTCGACAGAATTTCCTATGCAGGACTTACCACCGGCTGCACGTGCGGAAACTGTTTCACCGGAACACTTTTCGGAATATATTCGGAAGAGGGAGATGCCCGCTTCCTCGATGGATTAAAGGTAGAACTCAGTTGACGTTCCCGTTCTCCCGGAAACTTCGCCAGACATTCTCAAAGAAATCGTCATCGTCTGGAATCTGTCTTACAGGTCTCCAGAAGAAGGAACACTTTCCGTCCACATAGAACATCTCCTGGATCAGGGAATCCTTGGATCCGTCATCACGACAGAATCTGAAAGTCTCAGGTAGAAAACCATAGGGCTTCTGTCCGCTTTCATCATGATAGAGAGCGCTGCCCCTGCTTTTCCCACCTTCTCTGATGTAATCAAGCATGCTTTGGGCATAGCACTTCTGGGCAATCAGATTATCTCTAAGCTTGAATACGTTCTTCAGTTCCGAATAGTCCGAATACCGCACCTTACCGCAGAAATCCGCAATAACAGTATTGATTTCATCTATGAAGGAACGGATGTTGTTCTCATCTCTGATAGGACCGCAGAACCTGCTCATCAGATTGCAGAAATGTTTCTCTGTCTTTTCAACGTTTGAGATATCTCCCCGCGTCAGGTCGCAGATGGCTTTCATCTCGTCCGAAGCCTGCTTAAGAAGGATAGAGAATTGTTTTTCGTCCACACTGGCATCCCTGCGTCTTGCAGCTATGTACGTGGCGGCTCTGAGAGATCCTACCTGCCCTGCATTCAATGCCGAACCACCGGGACGGTAAACACCGTGGCTTCCCGCGACCTCACCTGCAACGAAAAGTCCTTCTACGTTGCTCTGCCACCAGGCGTCCAGATCAAGACCGCCGTTGTTGTGCTGAGCACAGAGGGAAATCTCAAGCCTTTCGGTTTCAAGGTCCACACCTTTATCCCTGTAGAAGTCTATGGCTGGCTGATTCATTATTTCAAGGCGCTTTATCGGTGTCCTGACAAGCGCACCTGCCTTTGAAAGATAAGCATATACCTCAGGATTCAGGCCATCGAAATCAAATCCACCGCTAACAGGATCGGTTGTAAAATCAAGGAAAACCCTTCTGCCTTCCGACAGCTCTATGTAAACCAGAATATCGATGATTGAACTTCCGTCACCGATTTTACGGACATCGAACGGCCATTGATAGCCTTTCAGAAAGACCTTGGACAACATATCCTCAGGGGTATCAAAATACTGTAGGAGGAACTCCTTCTCATCGTTTCCGTCGGCATCAGTGGATACGAATCTTGGCAGAGCCTGCATGTAAGTCCCGCTTACATTCCATCTCGGCCTTACTGATGCCAGACCGAACTGCCATTCAGTAAGGTTCCTGCCTTTCACACCGGCCTCGAATGCAAGACCCGAAGCTCCGTGCTGGCTCTGAGGATAGACCGAATTCAAATACATACCGGCAGGTCCGCCGGTTGCAAGAATCACATTCGCGGCCTCGATTGCTACAAAATGCGGCTCATCGGAGCTAGTATTGTCCAGACAGAGAAGTCCGAGGCACTTTTTTCCGTCCGAAAGAGTACGGATGACCTGCAGATGGTTTCTGAAGGGAACTTCCAGATTATCTGCTTCAAGTTCCAGAGCCTGTGTCATTGCTCTGGAAGTATAAGGTCCTATGGAAGTAGCTCTGGTTCTCGGGTCATGGTCAGTCTTGTAGCCAACGAACTCGCCGTATCTGTTTGTAGGAAACGGAAGACCGGATTCTACCAAATGCATGAAGCTTCTGGTACTCAGCGCCGCCTCACAAAGTGCGATGTCCCCGTCCACAGCCTTTCCTTCGAACAAGGTTCTCGCCATCTCCCTTACACTGTCAGGATCATCTCCGCTCAGAGAGAGTTTGTAATAAGTCTGCTTGTCGCTTCCGGTATTCCGGCTGGTCCCGCCCAGACGGTTCTCACTTATGAGAAGGATGTCATCAACTCCGAATACCTTGAGTCTGCATGCGGCATTGTAACCGGCAGCTCCGGTTCCGACTATGCATGTGTTGACTTTGACGATTTCAATCATAGGCGCTTTATGTGGAAACCTCCGTCAACGTCGACGTAATCGCCTGTGGTATACAGGAACTTATCCGAAACAAGGGCACTGACGGCATTTGCAACATCTTCCGGCTTTCCCCAGCGGGCAATCGGGAATACGCCCTGCTCTATGAGTCTGTCGTATTTTTCATGTACCGTACTGGTCATATCGGTGTCTATAACACCCGGCCTGACCTCGTGGACTAGAATACCCTCTCCCGCCAGCCTGTCGGCATACAGTGTGGTAAGCATGGAGATTCCTGCCTTTGAGACACAGTATTCGCCCCTGTTGGTGGATGAGACAACCGATGAGCATGATGAAACATTCACGATAACACCTCGGCGCTGTTCAATCGGATTCTGCTTCAGCATCTGCTTTACGACTGCCTGTGTCAGGAACATGTTGCCCTTGGTATTGATTCCGACGACCCGGTCAAACGATTCTTCCGACATGTCCAGAAGATCAGCCCTCTCATTCGGGGCAACACCGGCATTGTTCACAAGCACATCTATCCGGCCGAAGAGTTCGACAGCCTCCCTGACAATCCTATGTCTATCCTCGGTTTTCGATATGTCAGCCTGGATATAACCGACTTCGATTCCAAGCTTCTCAAGGCTTTCGACTGCAGCAGCGTATTTCTCCCTGGAGCCGGTTGCAACCATGACGACCTTGAATCCGTCAAGACCGAGCTGCCGTGCAATGGCAAGGCCAATGCCTCTGCTGGAACCTGTGATCAGAGCTGTCTTCTTAATCTTACTGTTCATTTTCGATGTTCCCTTTCAACAGCTTCAGCGTTGAATTTCTTATATAATGGCATATATGTACCACTGTTTCTGATTACACATCCCGTTGTCCCATGATCACGCATTATCTGTGTGCACAGAGAGCAGGTGATGCAGCACTTCTTGGGATCCATAGCTCCTTTCTCAAAGACATCAGCCGGTGCCATAGGATAGGCGAAGCTTTCACGACCCAGACCAACCATGGAACAACGTCCGGCTCTGATGTTTGAAGCAGCGGCATTGGGTAGGAATTGTCTCAGCCAGCTGTATCCGTTTCCGATTACCGGCACATTTCCCGCAGCTTTCTGTACAACCTCTGTAAGAACGAATAGTCTGTCCACGCTTTCAAGCGGATGTTCTTCAGGAACAGGGATTCCGTAGCTGGACTTATCAAACGGTCTGGTGACCTGCGGGTAGATGTAATACGGGTTTCCGCCGGAGTTAGAAAGGAGACCAACACCGGAAGCGACCATTTCCCTGACCAGTCTGACAGGCTCCGACGGATCGAACTTCCACATGTCGTCCTTGTCACACCCGAATCCGTATGGATAAGGATGGGCATCGAAGACATTGAATCTGCTTGCAACAATGAATTCATCACCCAGTTTTTCCCTGACGGCCCTGATTACAGAAAGAAGCAGTCTGGTGCGGTTCTCGAAAGACCCACCGTACCGGCCTTCTCTGGTATGTGAGGCCAATAGCTCGCTGATCAGATATCTGTGGCATGCCTTAATATCCACGCCATCAAATCCGGCTTCTTTGGCAAGCATGGCACTGATTACATAACGCTCCACAAGGCTGTCCAGATATTCATCGGAAACAATGACCTCGCTTCCCTTGTCCAGAAGCGGATCGTGCTGCGGAACCAGAGGACGGGCAATATGTCCTTCAGGTCTGCTGTATCGTCCTGAATGTGTGAGCTGCAGGATCTTGATTGGTTTGAATCCGTGTTTCTTCATCGAAAGATCATCGACTTCCTGCACAAGTTCTCTGAACTTACTTACATTGCTTGCTGTGAGCATCATCTGAAGTTCGTTAGCCCTTCCCTCAGGGACAATGGCATTTGCCTCGAACCAGATAAGACCGAAGCCACCTTCTGCATATTTGAGATATCTGTCATGAACCAGCTGAGAGGGAGAACCGTCAGGATTGCTGTCACAACCTTCCATAGGAAGTACTGCGAATCTGTTGGGACATATCAGTTTCCCCACCGCAAGCGGGGTTCCGAGGACATCCAGATTCTCGTCAAATCCGATTCCCAACCCCAGCTCGGAGGTCTTCTTTCTAATATCAGCGAGCGTTTCAAAGTTGAATTTCTCATGCAGACTCATTTCGATATCTCCTAACTAACAGATTCTACAGGTTAATATGCCTCAAGAAAAGAGACCAACAAAGGCCAGTCTCTCAATTTCAATTCTGGATGATGAATGGAATGAGGAGCAATTGTCATCTTTTTGCATATCCTGCCATTTTTAAAACAACATTCTTCAGAACCACTCCAACATGACAAGATCATAAGATGTACAATAACAATCTCGATTCCCGCAGATCTCAACCATGTAGCCTGTTCCAGAACATCAGATATGCATCCATTACAGTTCAATGTAATACGGACAGATATTCTCGTAATGTCCGTCCTTCATTCTGAATCCGCCGGGAATTGTTCCAAGCTGTTTGAAGCCCAGGCGTTCGTAGAGATGCCTTGCGTGTATATTTGTTTCCACAACAGCATTGAACTGCAGAACTCTGAAGCCTAGTTCCTTTCCCTTTTTCAGACAATCAAGGACAAGCTGCTCTCCGATATGCTTTCCACGCACATCGGACGAGACAGCATAGCTTGCGTTGCAGATATGGCCACATCTGCCGACATTATTAGGATGCAGGATATACAGACCAAGAATTTTACCGTCATCATCAGCGACACCACAATAGCTCTGGGAGGAAAAGAACGCTGCTCCGGTCACATCATCCAGCAGTTCCTCCTGCGGGAAAGCGATGCCGTCCTCAACCACCTCATTCCATATAGCAATCATCGATGGAAGATCATTCGGATTGTATTTTCTTATAATCATTGGTGTCACCTCTAGCTGAGTTAGTGCAGAACTGCCTTTTTCTCCTTTTCGCTCTAACTATTTCGAAAAATGGTAGTGCAAAACTCATAAAATAGCCTATATGGCACTAACTCAGCTTGTAAAGTGCAAATATTGCACCAGAGCCATCCAGAAAAGTGCAATACTCTATTCGGATTCCGTGCTGACAGTCTTCGTTGCCCCGCAGACAGAGCAGGTATAGGTTGTAACTTCACTGTCGGTGGATGTGATTTCCCATGCATGGGAAGATCTTTGCCCTTGCATGGGACATAGATCTCCGTCGGTTTCATCAACAGTGAAGAACTGCGATTGTGACCAGATCAGACTACCCTTTCTGATCAGGAACATCAGCTCGTGCTCGCCCACTTCCAGATCAGCCAGATCCAAACGGAGGTCCTTGTAGATTCCGTAGTATCCATAAGCAACATCATCAACGAACCAGCATGAGGAATAGTCCGTCAAACCTGGCACACTGGCACTTGCCGTCAGATAATCCTGATCACGGTCAATCGTAATCAGTATCTCAGGAACTAAAATTAGCTCGTTGACAATCGAAATGCTTCCATCGGAATAGAAGGTGAACGTGGCCTCATATGTGGAAGTGCTGCTTTTGACAATCCTCAGTGTGTCCCTTTCGATCACTTTGTTATTGTCCGTTCTGATTATTTCGAATACGTAGAAACCGTTCATCAGGGACACAGCCTGATCAGGAAAGTAGAAACCGTTTTCGTGGTTGAGCTTCTCCTCGTAACGGATTTCATGCTCATCGTCATAGATGACAAGTTTCAGATCAGGTCCTCTGTTAGCAAGGATGGAGACATTGAATTCTCCGTATCCTTCGACCTCGGTGACGTTGATTGTCACACAGTTTCTTTCCCCTGCTACAACCTCGGCATCACAATAGCCTTCACCGATGATAAACCCATACTCATTTTTTGCCTCTACCTGTAAAATGTATTCGCCCGGTTCAAGAGAGAAATCCACGACACTGACCGAGGGATAAAGGATATGATCCGTAATGACAATATGATCCTTGTCGTACAGGGTCAAATAATAATGATCCACATCCATGGGTGTCGAAGAATTGATTCCTCTGGAATTCGCATCCGAGATTCTGACCGAGAGCTTTCCCACGACCTCGTTGGAGCAACCGGCCAGAATCATCAGCTCATATAAAAGAGAAACCAATAAAAGAACACGTAAAACAAGTTTTCTGTTCATGGCATTCAGATGGTATCGGAGCACAGCACTGTGCAATTATAGGGCATCACCAAATCTTCTTTATCTATGGCGGCCCATTCGTCTTCTGTTCCGGTGAAGTTGATTGTCGTCAGGCTGTAACAATAATTGAAAGCTCCGAAATCAATCTTTGTGACAGTTTTCGGAATGGTGATGCTTTCAAGATTTGAACACATAGAGAACGTGCTTTCACTTATCTGTGTTACTCCATCAGGAATGATAAAACTGGTAAGGCCTGTACATCCGGAGAACGCCGATTTACCTATCTGTGTTACTCCGTCAGGAACAGTAAAAGAGGTAAGACCTGTACAGTTGGAGAATGCCAACTCACCGATGCTTTCAACGGTATCGGGAATACTGATGGTTGAGAGACTGGTGCAACCATAGAAAGCCTCATCTCCGATACTGGTGATTCCTGACGGGAGCTCTACTCTTTCAAGGTTTATGCAGCTTCGGAAAGTACATACTCTGATTACTGTTACTCCGGACGGAATCACGATGCTCCGGATATCGGTGTCTAAAAATGCGCAACTCAATATATTTGTCACAGTTGAAGGAATATTGATCTCGCTCAGGTTGCAACAAGATTCGAAAGCCGAGTCTCCGATACTAAGGAGACCTTCGGGCAAAGTGACACTGGTTAAATTTTCACAAAATGCAAAAATATAGGGTGATATCTCGGTAACTCCCGGTGAAATCACTACGCTCTGTAGATGAGAACAATATCTGAAAGCATTTTCACCTATCTGCTCTACACTTGAAGGAATGAAGAGACTAGTCAGATCTGTTTTTTCAAAGGCACCTACTCCGATTGTCTTCACACTTGACGGAATAACGATGTTTTTCAGACCTGTTTGGTAAAACGCAGCGTCATCTATGGTTGTTACGGAATCAGGGAGGATTACTTCCATTGAATTGTTTCTTTGAAACGCACCTTTTCCGATTACTTTCACGGAAGGCGGTATAACAACCTTCTTTGTACCCCACAGTGTAAAACACATAGAAGCGTAATAATCGAAAAGATAATCTCCGATTGCCGTGACGATCCTGTCTCCGATTTTTGTCGGAATCATCAAGACTTCGAAGTCTTCGACAGTTCCTGCGTAGCCATGATACTCAAGTACTCCGTTCTCTGTCACTTCAAAGTATTTCGCAAACTGGTAACCGAAGTACTGCTTTTCGTCGCAACCCGGGACCAGGCAGGCATTGTAAAGAAGCCTGTGTCCGTCCCGTGTCTCCTCACTCCAGCTCTCTGCCCACTTATGGTCCTCGACCTTCCCGGCCACAACCTTCTTCGTGGCTCCGCAGACAGTACATTCGTATTCTGTGTATCCCTCCGCTGTATGCGTCGGCGGAACAACCTTCGTCACCTTCCAGGCATGCTGAATGCTGCTTCCGTTCTCCTGACACATATCTCCGTCAGGTTTGTAGATTTCAAAACCTGCGGACTGAGACCAGACCAGCTTTCCCTTGCTGACCATGAACATAACCTCATGGTCACCCAGACCCAGATCCGAAAGATCCAGTGAAAGATCCTCATAGATGCCGAAAGGGCCAAAAGGAATACCATCGACTATCCAGTATGAGGAATAGTCCTCCAAACCGGTCACATCTGCACTTGCGGTCAGTGTTTCGGAAGAAGTGAACTTGACTTTGTTCAGTGTTAACTCAATTTCAGGGACAACCAGAACCTCGTTCACGATGGAAAGGCTTCCGTCGGAATAGAGGGTGAATGTGGCCATGTAGGAAGACGTCGAATCCTTAATGATTCTCAGAGAATCTTCCTTAATCGCTTCACCCGTATCAGTCCTGATAACTGCGAATAAATAGAATCCGTTAGGGAGAACTATCTTTTCGGATGTCACAAATGTTCCGTTGTCATACACCAGATGGTCATTGACAACCTCCTCGGCGGACAGGTCATAGATAACGAGATCCAGAGCATAACCGCTGTTTGCCTCGATGGCCACAGAGAACGTTCCCTCTCCTTTGCATTCGGAAACGTTCACCGTCACGGAGTTCACATCCCCTGCCACAACGGATATCGAACTTGATCCGATTCCAATGGTTGTTTCCTCATCGTTCAGGGCCTCGACCGTTACGGTGTAGTCTCCGGCCTTAAGCTTGAAATCAATGGTGCTTACAGCGGACTCTACCTCGGCCGTCTTTTCAACGACGTTCTGGGATTTTAAGATGGCGACTTTGTATTTTGATACAAGCATGGAGATTGAAGGCTCAATTCCTCTCGAATTCGCATCTGAGATTCTTACTGTGAGCGTTCCCTCGGTGACCTTGGAAACTTCGTTTGTACAGCCGGCTGCAATCATCAAAGCCAGCAAAGCGACAACAAGTGTCAAATAAAAAGAAAAATGTTTTGGGTTCATGGCGATAGACAGTCTATCACCATCAAGGCGGATTGTCATCCCCTATTTTACTGAAACGAGGCTTTCACCTGTTACATAGTGCCGTTGATGTCTTTTATGAACCTCTGTCTGATCGATTCAAAGCGGGAATCCACAAGCCCGAAATCCTTTTCCTTGTAGTTCCACAGGGCATGACCTATTCCGTACTTCCCGAATGCAGCGCTGATGTCCTCAAGCCAGCGGATCTTCGATTCGTTGTCGGCCTTGTCTATGACACCGTACTCACCGCAATATATGGCAACCCCGTCCCGTCTTGCCTTCTCAAGGGCAGGCTCGAAGATTCGTTCGAAGAAACCGGGACCCATGTCCGTCAGACCGTCCATGAATATGGCACTGTCCCTGTCGCAGTAGATCTTCTCATGCAGTTCTCTGTATTCAGCGACGGATTTCGGATAAACGGTCCTGAAGTCCAGCGGCATGTTCTCCTGCCAGTAGGCGCCCTGATGCGTGAAAACTGTCGGCTCGTAGCAATGGAAGTTGTAGACGATTCTGTCGTCCACGGGAACATCCAGATCCTTTACCGTCATCACGCTGTTGTAGAAGACACCTCCCACCACGATGTAGCTTCCGGGAGCGATGGACCTCATCAGCTTTATATACTTGGTAAGGACGGCATTCCAGGCATCCTTGACCTCAAACAGAACGACCTCGTTCAGCGGCTCGAACGCCACCTGGTCAGGATAGGAGGCAAAGCGTTCTGCAATCTTCTTCCAAAGGCTGAAGAACCTTTCCTGAAGAGCCTGGTCATAGAAGAACTTCCTTCTGTCCATGCCTTTCTTAAGAGGATCGAACGAATATCCGTAGCACTCATGAAGGTCAATGAGCATGTTCAGTCCATATTTCTCGCACCACTGCCTGCAATGCTCCAAATATTCGAAACCACCGGTGATTTCAATACCTTCCTCATCTTCCAGGACATTGTAGTCCACAGGAACCCTGACATGGTCAAAACCGAGTGAGGCAATGTCGGCAATGTCCTTTTCCGTGATGAAAGTCTCGAAGTGTCTGGTGTCATACTCCTTGAACTGGGATATCCAGCCACCCAGATTCACTCCCTTCTGAAAACCCTTGAAACTGTTCATGGCGTCCTCCTACCTGCCCATTCTATCCTAACAAGTGAAAAACTCCCACGTCTTTTCACAGTTTTTTCAGCAAAACCATTATTCTATCATTCATCCAACGGGTATATAATCACAACCATGACCGACATCAGAAAAACACTGGTAATCATCCGCGGAGCCGGAGATCTTGCAACCGGAACCGCCGTAAGGCTGCACAACTCTGGCTTCCCCGTCATCATGCTGGACATCGGGAAACCGACGGTAATCCGCAGGACCGTGGCATTTGCTCAGGCCCTCCTGACCGGACAGACAGAGGTCGAAGGAATCCGAGCAAGGAAATGCACCGGAGAAGACGCTCTCCGAACCGCCCTATCCGGCACTGTCGCCGTGGTCGAGGACCCTGAAGGCAAGCTGATATCAGAACTCCGTCCCGAGGTTGTTGTCGATGCCATAATAGCAAAGAGGAACCTGGGAACCTGCCGTGACATGGCACCCCTGACAATAGCACTCGGCCCGGGCTTCAAAGCTCCGGATGATGTGGATGCGGTTATTGAGACGAAGCGAGGCCACACCCTCGGCAGGATCATCTACAACGGGTCGGCAATTCCGAACACGGGAATTCCGGGAATCATTGAAGGATACGGAATGGAGCGCGTCATGCACAGTCCCTGCGGAGGAACGTTCCATGCCGTCTGCGAAATCGGTGATATAGTGGCCGCAGGACAGACGGTTGCCTATGTCGATGGCCCAAACGGACAGATTCCTGTAAAAACCTTGATATCAGGCAAGATCCGCGGCATGCTGTTCAGCGGGCTTGAGGTCACCGAAGGATTCAAGGTGGCCGATGTGGATCCACGCGGAGAGAAAACGGACCATACCACCTGCTCGGACAAGGCCATGGCCATAGCAGGTGGAGTCCTTGAGGCTGTTCTGCATCACCTGAACAGAATCAGAACCTGATGATTCTCGGAGGTGCAGTAAACGAGAAGAATGCCGCGGTGGCATCCTTGAAATACAGAACCTGCGTGTTTCCGTCATCCTCGTTGTACATGGCCCTGAGCTGAGGATAGCTGTCGAGCATGTGTTTCTTGGCCTCGCGTCTGTCATCCTCAACAAGGGTTCCGCTGACTCTGAGCCACTGCCCGTCCATGAACGCGCACAGCTCTGCCTTGGGATTGGCTTTCAGCTGGATAGAAACCTCTTTCTTCTTTCCCGTCTGGATGTAGAGTCTGTCCTCGAAAAGATCAACGGTACCGAACGGCCTGACCCTGGGCTGGTCGCCATCGACAGTTGCCAGATAATATGTTCCGGCCTTCTTCAGAAAATCATAAACTTCATTCATATTGTCCTCACAAATCGTTTACAATAGCCATTATACGCCCAAACAAAAAAAGGGGAAACAAAAAGAAAGCTGCAGATGCAATGTGAGGTTGCAAGTCCCAAATTAATTAAATAAAATATTGTATCCGACACACTACGGAGGAAGGTTTGAATGGATAAACCGAAATTGAGGGACAGGAAGTGGTATCCCTACGCCGTGGCGGCATGCATCGCCGTTCTTCTTTACGTACTGCTCATCAGACTCCCTGATGTACGCAGGGGAATCGGAAAGTTCATCGGCTATTTCAGACCCGTCATCCTGGGCTGTGTCATAGCCTACATTGTAAATCCGCTGGCTACCCTCCTTTCCGAAACGATGTTCCGTTTCATCAGAAAAGAGAAGAATCGCTTCACAATCTCCTGCATTGTGGCATTCATTCTTGTGGCCGCCTTACTTGTCTTCTCCCTGATGATCCTGATTCCGCAGCTCATCTCTAGCATTGGGACCTTCATTGGCAACCTTGATTCCTACGTCGAATCCCTCGGAACCTGGCTTGAGAAGATCGGCCTCTCCAAGGACCTTCTGGACCTCGATTACCTTATCGGCAACTCCGAGGTCGAGGACACCACAAAGACCATCATGGAGAGTGCCTCCACAGTCCTCTCCAAATCAATGAGCGCAGGAAGAGGCATCGCACGCTGGCTGATCGCCTTCATGCTCGCGATCTACCTCCTTCTGGCAAAGGGTTCCCTGACAAAAGGAGCCGGAAGGCTCATCAAGGCCATCTTCGGCGAGGAAAAGTATGCCGAGATCACAATCTTCCTTACAAAGAGCAACGATGTCTTCAAGCGCTACATCGTCTTCAACCTGATCGACAGTGCCATAATCGGAGCTCTGAACTTCATCTTCATGATGATCATGGGAATGGAGTACGCAGGGCTTATCACCTTCGTCGTGGCCCTGACAAACCTGATTCCCACATTCGGCCCGCTTATCGGAGGAGCATTCGGAGCATTCATCCTGCTTCTGGTCAAACCCATACATGTCCTGTTCTTCCTGGGCTTCACACTGCTTCTGCAGTTTCTGGACGCCTACTTCATCAAACCCAAGCTCTTCGGCGACTCACTGGGAGTGTCCGGCCTGTGGATCCTCATCGGTGTGATTGTCGGCGGCAACATGTTCGGAATCGTCGGAATCCTCCTTTCAATCCCGATGGTTGCAATCCTGAGCTTCCTCTACAGCAGATACCTTCTTCCGTGGCTTGAGAAAAGACACGGCATAACACAGACCGACAACGATGTAAAGTGAGACTGATATGAAGACAAAAAGACTTAGACTTCACGAAAGGAACTTCAGCAACGACATCAGGTACAAAGGACCCCTTTCTCACAGACATCTGAAGATTTTCGGATGGCTGTTCCTCGTGCTGGCCCAGCTTGCCGTCATTCTGAAACTGGCTTCCAAGCTCAATCCCGAGCTGGACTACGGACTGTATACGGATATCATAAGCAGCCTTTCCGGTCTTACAGTTCCTCTCTTTCTGATTGCGAACTTCTCCTTGATCCTGAATTCGCAGAAGAAGTACAAGGCCCTCCTGATCAAGTACGCTGCGTTCATGATCGGTGCAACAGTCCTGTTCTTCTACTTATACGAGCACATCATCGGAGGACTGTGCCGCACTTACCTCGGATCGGAGGAAATGGTTTTCGAGGAATACAGCTCGCTTATGCTTCCCAGCGGTTATATTGCCTTCAACATGTTCCTCGACTTGTTCCTTTGCTCCGCATTCATGTTTTTCCTTGACTACACACCCAGCCGGATCTTCACGGGAAAGAAGATCATCATCTTCCGACTCATGGCCCTGCTGCCTGTGGTCTACGAAGTTGTATCCATCCTTCTGAAAATCCAGGCATCCACAAGGAAGATAGTCCTTTCACCCTACTTCTTCCCGTTCCTCACTACAAAGCCGCCGATGAGCTTTCTGGCACTCATACTGCTGGGACTGATCATGATGATCCGCAAGCGCAAGTACATGAAACACGGCAACACGCTTGACCAGTACCATGAGTTCCTCAAGACGAACTCCAACTCACTCAGCTTCTCCATCAGAATGGCAATCGTGTTCTTCGTCATCTCCATTCTTGACCTGATCATCGCCGTGATCATGGTTGTTGTCATCGGAGGCGGAATCATTGCCATCGAGGCGGAGGGAGCTGTGGAAGCCGCCCTGAAGATTGTAACCGACTGCGGCTTCGGAAAATCCATAGTCCTGATGATCCTCTCTCCCCTGTCGTTGCTCTACTCGTACAACAGGGACCAGGAGAAGACAACCATGTTCGACAATGCAATCCCCCTTATCGGCGTGATTCTGTGCATTGTGGTATATATCGAGGGAATCTACAGAATAGTCATCATGTATCATTCGGTGCTCATCAATTATATGAGCGTGTTGGAAACAATGATGCAGACAATGAGTTGAGGATAGTAATATGCCTAGAAAAAAGATCAAAGATATCAAGAACTTCAGCATGAAGATTCCCGACAGCATAGTGTCGTTCCTGATCCTGTTCATATCCATCCAGCTCCAGACGATGAAATATGACCGTAAGGCCCTGACCATCGAAACTGTATTGATGGTGCTTCTCGCCCTCTCAAGGCTCTTCAGAACCCTTGAGCACAAACCCGAAAACAAAGAGGAGAAGGTATGGGCAAGAGTCAACTACTTCGTTGTCTTCCTTTATCTGGCCAGTGCGGCCACGATTTCGATCGTCAGTTCCGGCATGGTCCGTATTTCAACCACTACCGTGTCCATTGCGTTTGCCCTCATCGCCGGACGGATCCACTCGATTGTGCGTAAGCATTCAATCAGGAACATTCTGATGTGTGCGGCCGAAATCTTGGTCATACTGCCTATAAGCCTCATGGTGATCTTCGCACCGTTTGAGGAGAACAATGTCACACACAACATGGTCATGGGTCTGGTTTTCTCCATCTGGGCCATCATCCACATCATCATAATCTTCCTCTCCCGTCTGAAGCTGGACGTGATTAGGAAGATTATCAGGAAAACCTATGCCACGGAGATTCTGTTCTGGCTGCTGTTGCTGATTCTGGCCTTCTCGTTCGTTCTCAAGGATGTCGAGGAAGGAATCCCCACATACCAGGATGCGTTGTGGTACTGCTTCACGCTGATCACCACAATCGGATTCGGAGACTTCACCGCCGTCACATTCATCGGACGGGTCCTTTCGGTGATATTGGGACTGTACGGAATAATCTGCGTGGCGTTGATAACATCCATCATCGTCACGTTCTATGGCGAGTTCAAGGACACTGACTAGACCTGGTCTTCGGATAACCTATCTTTTTCCAGAACACAAGATACTCGGCAAGGATTCCAAGCGGAAGTGCGGCTAATATGTCTACAACCGAGTGCTGCTTCACGAATGCCGTGGACAGGGAGATCATCACAGCCGACAGAATCATGAACGCCTTCAGATGCCACGGGCTTTCCTTCCTGTGGCACCATGAGGATGCGATTCCCAGAGAATATGCAACATGAAGCGACGGACACACCCCTGTAGGAGTGTCGAAAGCGTATACAAAAGCCATCATACGTGTCAGGAAGTTGTCTCTTTCGAACGACGTGGGCCTGAGAAGCTGGATGCTGGGCCACACAATATAGATTATCACCGCCACAGCCTGGACAATCATGATGTAGATCTGCAGGTTCCTGAAAGACTGGATGTCGTAGAGAAGGAAATACAGAAGGGACAGCACAATCAGAGCATACCAGTAGCAGTATATGATCAGGAAGTACTCGTTGAACGGGATGATGTCGTCCAGGGCGCAGTGAACCACATGGCAGCGCTCCACCGGGATGAAATGCTCTGTGAGGAAGTACATCAGGAAGTAGACGATCCAGCCTCCGAGCAGCTTCAGGTGTGAAAAGCGCGGCTCGTTGAGCCGTGACAGACGGAACTCTCTATAATCTACAACGGGTTTTCTCATTGTCGGTCTCACTTGTGGATCTGATTCGGTCTTTCGTTGGTGGGGTAAAGGCGCTTGGACATGTTGCGGTAAGGCACAACACGGTGCGGCGGAAGGTCATATGCAAGTTCGGAAATGGAATCAATCAGTTCCTTGCAGATGCGTTCCCTCTCCTCCTTGGGATCAGCCGCAGTATCGTAGACTATTGGCTTTCCGAACACCAGCATCTTGAGATCAGACGCCACATACATGGGGACGAAGGAAAGGTTCTTACCCGTCTGCCTTCCATACATCTTCCCCAGGTCTATGAACCTCTCCTGGAACGAATACAGGATGTTGTTCACCGGAGGGTCTATCTCAGGGAAGATCACTATCCTCGCATCTTCCTTGAGCCTCGAGATGGTCTGGCTGAAGGTCTTTCTGATCCTCAGGTCCCTGTAGACGCCAATGCAGTGGGCATTGTTGAAGATGCATACGGAAAGTGGTGCAATCATGTATGAGAGTATTTTGTAGAACCAGCGTACCGACTTGGGTTTCTCCGACCAGAAATCCTTGTAGGAATAGGCCGGAACCTCCTTCAGATGCATCATCTCTGCGTTGCACCATATGAATCTGTCACCGGGAACATAGAGCTCGGCCACGATTGGTCCGTTCATCTGCGCATGGTTGCCTACGATCACACAGGCCCCTTCAGGTATGTTGCTCTCCCCTACAAGCGTAGGAACAGGATAGAAGAACTTCACCAAAGCCCTCGTAGCCCGGAATACCCAATAGGAAAAACGTCTGGCCATCGCAACACCACCTAAAAATTTCACCATATGTTTAGCATAAAAAGGCAAATCATTGAAGCCTTTCGGATTCTTATTGATTCCTGTTGATTACCAGCGTTGATTGGATGAAAAATATATGTATGAAACAAATCAAAATAATCCATGTACTAACAATCACCCTTTTCCTTGTCGCAGTTCTCACCGGCTGCGCGACAAATGCAAGAAAATCGACCCTGGAGAAATCGGATGAGATGGACTACCTCGCCAACAATATGGCACAGGCAACAGACCTGCTGTTCGACGTTATTGGAGAAAATGAATGGTTCTATACCGATATGGACTCCCTTCCGGTTGAAGGCGAGTTCCCCTCAAAATTCGATCTCCGGAACGAAGGTCTGGTTACTTCCGTCAAGGACCAGTCTCCCTGGGGAACCTGCTGGTCCTTCGGAGCCATAGCTGCAAGTGAGTCGAGCATCCTCAGTTCCATGGGCATGACAACAGAAACATACAGAGAGAAATATAACTGTGACATGGACCTGTCCGAAAAACATCTGGCCTGGTTCACCATGACTGCGCTGCCCACCCTGGATGCTTATCCGGAGGGCGAGTACCCCTACCCCAATGACGATTCCCAGGCTGGTGAAGGTGTTTATCTGGTGAAAGGATTCGAAGATCGTCTGAATACAGGTGGAAACTACCTTATGTCCTGCGCCAGTCTGGCATCCGGAGTGGGAATTCTCCTTGAAGAATATGCCCCGTATACCAACAGCGAAGGAACTACAGATTATTCAGGAGACTGGAGTCTGCCGGAAGATTTGCGCTATTCTTTCAGTTTTGAACTCAGGGATCTCAACATCCTGCCATCCCCTGTACGAGCTACACCTGAAGGTGATGTCATTTACCTTCCAGGTGCGAGAGAAGCCATCAAAGCCGAGCTTATGGCTGGACGTGCCGTCGGAATGGCTTTCTGTGGAGATCAGTCCATGCCTGAGCTTTCAAAAGAAGAGCGCAAGAAAAAGATGACAGAGAGTCTTATGGACGACCCGACTCTTACGGAAGACCGCTTGAAATTCTACATAGATGTCCGCTGTGGATTTATTGCCACAGACGATCTGACTACAGAAGAGATTATAGATCTTGTCAAAGACAGACTTGCTCTCAACCACATGTCCGAGGACACTTATGACTTCTCCAAATATGACCATGACCAACTTGTAACCATTTTTATGGCAGCGAATTTCGGAGATTCATATGAAGCAATCGTCGAATTCAACAGCAAGGAACCTTATCTGACGTTCATAGGAACGGATCCCATAATCTACGCCCAGTACACTTACGATAATGCTATGCCAAACCATGCGGCTACCATAGTGGGCTGGGATGACACTTTCTCTGCTGAAAACTGGCCGGAAGACAAACGTCCACCCGCAGACGGCGTCTGGATAGTCAAGAACAGCTGGTCAGAAGACTGGGGAAATGACGGCTATTTCCTTCTTTCCTACTATGACAAAACTCTGTGCGACATAGCCACATTCGACTACTATGTCATGGATTACACGGGAATCGACTATTCGATTGTTATGCTGTACGACAGTTTGCCATCGATGTTATCCCGTTCCACATTGTTTGAAGACCCCGTCTATGCTGCCAACGTATTCCATGTGGATGAAGACTGCAACCTGCATTCCATTTCAGTCATGACCGGCAATCTGGATACGGAAGTAACTGTAGACATATATCTGCTTGACGAAGATGCCTCAAAACCTACTCAGGGCACATTGCTGATGTCAACCACAGAGACATTCAGGTATGCAGGCTATCACAGGATATCTCTGGAAAAGACCTTCATAAAGGAAGGAAGCATCATATCGGTTGTAATAAAAGAGGCTGTCCAGACAAAAAACGGCACGAGGTATTCGCTCGTCACCAACGGAAACATGTCCGAGGACGGTGCATCCTTTTACAACGAAATGCACGGTGATGAAGGGGAGTTCTCTAAAATTTACTCAAAAGGCATAGTCAATCCGGGAGAAAGCTTCATCCGGTTTGAGAATGGAAACTGGATGGACTGGTACGATGTAATCGCATATGTAAAGAAATTCGGTAGAAACAAATACATGGAATACGACAACATTTCGATCAAAACGTATCTGTACCCTATAGTTTCAGAAGCATATACACAACTTCCTGATAACCGCTGATCCTCGACCTGAACCCTCTGGGATTGCGTCCGAACTCCTCAAAACCAAGGCTTTCATAAAGAGAGATCGCCCTTTCGTTGCCGGATACGGCATTAAGCTCCAGCTGTTCGTATCCGGCTTCTTTTGCACATGTGATGCATGCCTTGGCAAGGGCCTTTCCAAGTCCAAGGCCCCAGTAATCCTTCAGTATCCCTATGCCGAACTCGGCCCTGTGCCTGACCTTGTACTTCTTCCCCACTGCCCCGATGCCTGCGGTTCCCACAACCTTTCCGTCCACAACAGCAACAAGCTCGATACCGTCGGAACTGTCTGTCATCGACTGCAGGAACCTGCCCTCGCCTTCGACATCGTAGCTGTTCTCGTCCGGATAGGACAGAAGATAATCCGTCTCCCCATGTGTACGGTTGAAAACCTCGAAGACAGCTTCTCCATCCGAAGCCTCTCCGTTTCTTATCAGAGCCTCATGTCCGTCCTTCAGAACAATCTTTTCGCTGTATTTCATCTGACTCCACCTGTTAACCAGAAACAATACTCACTCATCAGGATTCCATCAAGCCACATCCTTACAGGCTCCAAAATGTTGCAATGACAGGGCAACATTATTGTGTTATCATGGTTGAACACAAACAGGAGGGCATTATGGGTAGCCTGGTAGCATATTTTTCATACGAGGAACAGAATTCAGCAAAAAAGGGCAACACAACGGTCGTTGCCGAGAAGATAGCAGCCATCACCGGTTCGGACATCATGAGGATCGAACCCAAGGAGAGATACTCCTCCGATTATGACGAGTGCTGCAGAAGGGCCAAGGCCGAGATCGACGGCAACCTCAGACCGGAGATCATCAGTCATCTGCAGACCCTTGATGCATACGACACCATCTACATCGGTTTCCCGATCTGGTACAGAAGCTATCCGCGCGTCATAGCCACTTTCATCGACAGCCTGGATTTCACAGGCAAGAAAGTCAGACCTTTCTGCACAAACGAGGAAGGAGCTTTCGGCATGGCCGCCATGGAGCTTGAATCTCTTGTAAAACGCCACGGTGGAGAGCTTGAGCAAGGCATTGCGATAAAAGGTCAGGACGTCGCCACCTGCGACGATGCCATCAGACGCTGGGTGAAATAAGCTCTCATGCTTTATCGCTCGACCGCTTGTGCGGCCGAGCATCACATTCAAGCTTCAAACTCACTGCTTAACGGTAATCCTTCCCGCCGGCTGGGCGTACTTATCACCAATGACCCCGCCGAGCACCTCGGTTATGTAATCCATCAGAACCTCGTCGAGAGGAAGACCTGTATCGAACTTGTCCTTGGCGCTGCCGAACGCATAGTATGTGTCACCGCCTGCGGCAACGAAGTCGTTAGTGATGACTCCGTATGTCGCATCCGGGTCGAACGCCTTGCCGTTAACGCTGTCGATCGTCACACGATTAATCGAGGCCGGACCATAATACGTTGAGTTCGGATACGTCTCCGGTTTTGCATCGTATTTCTTTGTGGTGTCAATAGTCATCTTGATTCCGGCAACCTGAGGGAAAGCTCCGACCGATGAAGGAGTGCAGAATGTCGAGGCCTCGAGCGCATCGAGAATCACAGAACCTTTGACATATACAAGGTAGACCGTGTTTCCGAACGGAAGTACATTGTTGACACCCTTCTTGGTGACATCACCCTTCCTGATCCAGTCGCGGATTCCTCCGCCGTTGTTCAGGACAATCAGATTCTCCTGAGGAACCTTGATGCCGGAAGTATCGGATGTGATGACCCACATCATTGAATCGCAGACGAGGTCTCCAAGGTTTGTCTCCATGGTTCTGTTTCCGGGATCCCTGTCTCCGTTGAGGTCGACAGCAGATTCAGCGAACTTGATCTCGAACTCGGCATTGACCTTGTCCACTATTGTCTGGGCATAGGCTGCTACATCATCGTCCGAAGGAAGGAGATCTACAGGAAGAACATAGCTCGCCTCGATTCTGCCGGAGGCCTCATCGATTACAATGACACCGATTTCCTGGAATTTGGTTCCTGTCTGCTGGATGGGGAGCCCGTCGTATGAACTGAAGATAGTGTGCGAGTGGCCGTCGATGATGAAATCGATTCCAGCGACCTTCTCATACAGATTGTACGAAGTATATGGCATTGACGCGACATCCGTTCCAAGATGCGTGAGGCAGATGAGAAGGCTGCAACCCTGATTGTGTTTGTATTCGTCCACCATCGAACGGGCGATGTCGAAGAAAGCATCACCTGTTGCAAACTTCACATCCCCGAGTTTTGCAGGATTGGATTTTGTCATGGTCTCGGGAGTATCCATGGAGAAGAAAGCGATTCTCAGCCCTCCACGAGTGGTATAGACATAGCTTGCATCATAGATGGGAGCACCGTCAGGACCGAAAACGTTGGAACAGATGACCTTGAAACGGGCGTCCTTGAGATTGTCCACAAGATTCTGGTATCCGAAATCGAAGTCATGGTTTCCCAGACCCACGATATCATAGCCTACCCTGTTCATCATATCCACAGCACTTTTGCCCTTGTAGACATTGACATATGCAGAACCCTGGCTGAAATCACCGTCATCGACAAGAATGACTTCGGCACCCTCATCCCTGAAGCGGTCCCTGAGACCGGCCATGTTCGCATAGCCCTCCAGTGCGCCATGCACATCGTTCGAATGGAGGATCACCACCTTCCCTTCGTATTCACCGTGTGTGGCTTCGCTGATCGACTGTGCGAAAACACCGCAGACCAGAACAAACGCGACAAACAGAACTGCCAGAGCCTTTTTTCCAATACTCATTTCCACCACCTTCAATGCTGTATATCTGGTTGAATATTATAATTGAACGGCCCATGTTATGGAATACGGATTTGAAAATAAGTCCGTCTTCTTTACCTTTTTGCATATTTATGCCATATTTGCCAATAATAATGCATAACCACAATGAGGTACGCACAGCATTCATCAAGTCTCTTCCCGTGATGGCAGGCTACATCACCCTGGGTATAGGATTCGGTCTGGTATATACCTCAAGCGGCCTCAGTCCTCTGGCGGCCGTCCTTTTCAGTGTGATAGTTTTCGCGGGCAGCATGCAGTATGTGGCAGTGAACCTGATACTGGCCTCAGCCTCCCCTCTTTATGTGGTCTTCATGACAATCGCCGTGAACCTGAGGCATGTGTTCTACTCCATCAGCATGTTGGACAAGTACCGGGACACAGGCAAGTACAAACCCTATCTTGAATTCGCCCTCACGGACGAAACATTCTCCATAGTCTGCGACGGTGCTCCCGAAGGACTGGATGCCCCCGTATACTATTTCCTGCTGTCTTTGTTCAACCAGAGCTATTGGGTTCTGGGAACAATCCTCGGAATCTGCTTCCAGAAACTTGTCGACATTCCGTTCTACGGTGTCGAGTTCTCAATGACCGCACTTTTTGTCGTCACGTTCACTGACCAGATTCTTAAGCACAAAAGCATCCCCGCATCCGTTCTGGGCCTTGTGGCGACACTTGTCTGCCTTCTTGTCTTCGGCCCCGGAAGCTTCCTCATTCCGAGTCTCGCAGCGATTTCGGTTGCTGTCGTGACGACAGTGGCCGTCAAAGAAAGAAAAGGAGGTCCGGATGTCAGGAACTGAACTCTACGTCTGCATCATAGCATCTGCAGTCACAGTCCTTCTCAGGACCCTTCCCTTCATCATCAACGGCCTGCTTCACAGAAAGACGGAGAGCCGTTTTCTAGCAAGTCTGAACCGCTACCTCACACCAGCCCTGATCGGAATGCTCGTGATCTTCTGCCTGAAGGACGTGAGGTTCACCGACCCCACCGCCCTGGCCGCCGGAATCTCGGTTGCCGTCTGCGTAGCCAGCTATGTATGGAAAAGGAACACCCTTCTGAGCATTGTCCTTCCCACCGTCCTTTACATGGTTCTAATAAGGGTCTTGGTATAACATCTTGTTATGCATCAAATTAGTTTTTCCCCCATTTCAGTCCCAAACTGGTACAATTAATATGGGTATATGGAAGCATTAATCCGAAGGGAGAGAAACAATGAAAAAAATAGCTTTACTGCTGCTAGTTGCAGCAATTCTCGTCACATCTGCATTCGCTTATTCAAATCAGCAGAAATTCTACTCTGTGGACTCTGGCGTATACAAGGCAATGGAGACACTCTACATCCTGGCAGGAAAGGGTCTTCCATCAACTGCCGGTCCATGGTCTGAAGCCGAACTCCAGCTCATGCTTGCAAGAATAGACAAGAGCTCGCTTTCAGACACAGCAAAGAAATACTACGATTACGTGGAATCACAGATAACTTCGAATCCCAAGACACAGTTCACCGACAACCTCGCCATGCAGTTCGGCCTGGACGCCGCTCTTGAGCTCTACTATCACAACAATGAGGAATTCAAGGACCAGGATCAGTGGTTCCATGGTTTCACATACAGAAGTCCGCTGGTGAAGTTCAGATTCGAGACATGGCCTACCGATCATTTTTACGGATACTTTGAACTGTCTGCCGGAAACAACATAGGAAAGGAAGGCAACAACGCCCTCTACAGGACCGCGTTCACATTCAACGTCCCTCTGTTGGATTCCATTCTGTTCACAAAGGACGGTCTTCTGGACAACTTCGACTGGTCTTTCCCTGCAAGGGCTTTCGTGTCCGCAGGCGGAAAGCACTGGTCGATCATGGCCGGACGTGACAAGCTCAGCTGGGGAAACGGAGAAACCGGAAACCTCATGTTCTCCGATTCCTTCCCCCGCCACACTCTTGCGATGTTCAGCACGTTCTTCAACAACTTCAAGTACTCCATCGTAGGAACCATCTATCCATTGGCAGTTGCCGACCAGGACACAAGTCTTGACGGATACAAGGCCATGATCGTCCACCGTCTGGAGTTCAACCTGTTCCAGAACAGACTCGGACTCATAGTCAACGAAGCCTGCATGTTCTGGTCTGATCCCAGACTGGATGACCAGAACTTCACCCTCGCACAGATCAACCCGTTCGGCTTCATGCACAACGAATACATCCGCAGAAATGCAAACTCACTCCTTGTCTTTGAAGCGAACTACACTCCTCTGGCAGGTCTGAACGTCTACGGTCAGTTCGCTGTCGATGAATTCAACGGCCCCGGAGAGGGAAAGTACAACCCGGCCGCTTTCGGTTTCCTGGTCGGTGTCAAGGGAGCCATGACTGCCGGAACCGGCATTCTTAACGGAAGCATTGAGTTTGCAAAGACAGACCCCTTCCTCTACATCAGAGGCTTCACACACAAGGACTACACCAAGGGTTACGGTTTCGATGCCATCTACAGGACGTTCAAGAACACCGGACTGGTGAACAGGAACATGTTCACCACATACAAGTACGGAAACGATGTGATTGTTGTGGACGGAAAAGTCAACTATCAGGTTCCCGGAGTCTTCAAAGCCGGATTGGAAGCCATGTACATGGTCCATGGATCTATGGATGTCAACAGCATCTGGGGATGGTACCACGGAGACAACGACCAGACACCGGTTGTCTCGACTCCCACCACCTACAACCCGTTTGATTCCGATGACTACGAATACGGACACGAGCCCGACTATTCCGATGGCTATATCAAACAGGAACATGCGGTCGAGAAGACCATCGTGATCTCCCTCTCTGGCGAGTACTGTATTCTGAAGGGCCTGTCGGCTACGGCTGCTGCGGACTTCATATTCGTGAAGAACAAAGGCAACATCGGAAACAACAACCAGAACGACATCCAGCTCACTGTAGGAATCAAGTATTCAATCTGACCGTTATGAGAAGAAAACTTGTCTTGATATCCTTCATCCTGGTTTTCGCAATACCACTCATCTTTGCAGATGGTGTTGACTCAAAAACCATTCCTCTGAGTTCGGAGCTGTATGAGCTTATAGATGACCTGTATTCGCTTCAGGGCCTGGCCAGACCGTCCACAGGACGGCCATGGTCCCGGGCAGAAGCGGAAATAATAGTGTCAAGAATTGCCCAAAACTCTCTTTCACCTGTTGAAAAAAAGATGTATTCCAGAATTCAGGACATCATAAATGAAAGCACAAGGTGGACCTTCCCTGACTGGGGATTCGGAGTAAAACTTGATCTGGCACTGGAGGCCTATGCCCATACGAATGCCGATTCATTTGTCATGGACAGCGACTGGCTTCGTGGATTCGAAAACCGTCTGCCTTTGGCAAAGCTGGCCATGGATTTCTCTGTCGGAAGTCTTTTCTACACCTACTGTGACATCCAGTACGGCTATGGCAGGGTTTCCATGTACGATACGTTCGTAAGTCTGAATCCCGACCAGACCGGCGGCGGAGTCCTCTCCAACGACGGATACATCGGCAGCTATTTCATGGATCCCGATGCCCACATGATGGTCAAATCCTGGCTCTATTCCAGACCCTTTGCAACGAACATCCCGAAGAACAGCACGTACTTCGACTTCATCTGGCCCAAACGTGCCGTGTTCTCAGTCGGAGGCAAGAGATGGAATCTGCAGATAGCACGTGACCGAATTGAGATAGGAAACTCCACACTTGGAAACATGCTGGTGGACAACCACACGGATTTTGAGGATTACTTCTCGCTGTCCTTCTTCTCCAACGGCTTCAAATACCAGTGGACAAACCTTTTTCTGAACGGACTCACCTCTCCCGGAGAAGTTGTCAGCGATGACGTGAGGATATTCATGATCCACACCCTGGAGTTCAGACCTCTTGCAAACCTCTCTTTCATCATCTCCGAGGATGTGATGTTCAGAATCGCATCAGAAAACGGCAATTCTCAGGTCCTGGACCTCTCCTTCTTCAATCCGGCTTTCGTCTGGCACAATCTGAACAACAGAAGCATGTTCAATGCAATAGCCTATGCGGAGGTAAACTGGGCACCGCTGAAAGGTCTGGAAGCATACGGACAGTTCGCCCTGGATCAGGCGCAGGCCCCTAATGAGGACCATTCACAGGGCGATGCCTGGGGCCTTGTGGCAGGAGCCAAGTACACCGTACCCATAGGTGACGGAATTGCCAGGTTCTATGCCGAGTTTGCCTACACAGCTCCACTTCTCTATCGACGTGACAAAGTCGATTTCGTGAAGCTGACACGCTATTTCCACCTTACCACCGAGCTTGAGGAGCAGCCCGTGGGAGATGCCCGTAGATTCTACAGCAATGCCCTGGTGTTCGAGTACATCGGATTCCCGTATGGAGGAGATGCCCAGGCCCTGGAGCTCGGCGGAGTGTATTCCATCCCGGGCATGCTGAAGGCAAAGCTGTTTGCAAGACTGCTGCAGATCGGGGAGTTCAATCTCTTTGTCCCTCACAACGTGGACGGAAACAACGATGATCCGCCGAACTACCCCGGAAGCACTCCTTCCGGCACCCAGTGGAAACGGGCCATCTTCCTGTCATCCAACGTAAGCTTTGACATGGAGACCCTCTTCAGATGGCCAGGAGTGAAACTTGAGGCCGAGCTCGACTGGATCGGCAAGTGGAACTACGCCTCTGACACAAAGACCTACAGCGACGGCAAAACCGACACCCAGTTCTCTTTCAGCGTCAACGTATCGTTCTGATGGAAATCAGATCGCCATATTTGTGTTCATGATTCTGCGAACCTCGTCACTTGCATTGACAAATGCAGTGACGATGGCAGGATCGAAATGTGAACCCGACCCATTCTTGATGATGTCCATGGCCTCCTCGAAAGAGAAGCTCTTCTTGTAGCTTCTGACCGACACAAGCGCGTCGAAGACATCGGCTACAGCCATGATTCTTGCGGAAAGCGGAATCTCCTCGCCTTTCAGGCCGGTCGGATATCCGCATCCGTTCCATTTCTCGTGATGGTAGAGAGCGAGGTTGTTCGCTTCCTTCAGGTATGCAGAGTCTTTCTCGGACACCAGGCGCATTGCATGCTCTATGACCTCGGATCCTGCTGTGGTATGGGTCTTCATGACCTCGAACTCCTCGTCGGTGAGTTTTCCAGGCTTGTTCAGGATCATATCGGAGACCTTGATCTTTCCTATGTCATGAAGCGGAGCAGAGTTGAACACGTCCGAGATGAACTCATCGGTGAGCTGGTCCGTGTACACGCCCTCCTTCTTCAGCTCGCGCATGATGACATCGGTATAGGCGGCTGTCTTTCTGACATGCTGGCCCGTGCATTCGTCCCTGCTCTCCACCATGTCGGCAAGCACAAGGATCAGACCGTTCTGCATTTTGGTGATGACCTGCTTCTGATGCTCCTCGTTCTCGATTGCTGAAACCATGTCCTCCGTGGTCTTGGTCACGGAATGGTAGAGGTTCTCGATCTCATCGCCCGTCTGGATATCCAGCTCCCGGATACCCTCGACGGCCTCCTCAAGTGCGGCTCCGCTGTCATTTGCGAACCGCCCGGTGGCTATCGACATGGCGTTGATTGGAAGGACGACGCTGTACTCGACAAGCCAGATCGTCAAAGCAAGGATCAGCAGGAAGAATCCGACCAGAAGAGAAATGACTCTGGCCAGGAACTGATAGCCGTCTATGGCGATCTGGTCCATGTTCAGGTCCACGCCTATGTAGCACTGGCACTTCCCGTTGCTGTCGTAGACAGGCTCGTAGACAGAAAGCAGCCATCCGTATTTCTCATTCGAGATGATCGGTTCTATCCTCTCTCCGGCCAGAAGTTGCGGAAGGCATTCGAGGAATGCATCGTCGAACTCGACCAGAGCACCAGGAGCCTCGCCGGGAAGATCAGGAGTGTCTGCGTCAAAGACGACATGACATCCGTCCTCACGGATCTGATAGGCATATACATACTCGATGTTCTCCGAGCTGTTTGCCAGATCGTAGAAGCGGCTATAGGCCAGGTCGTAGCCTTCCGCATCGAAGCCTTTCTCAATGTACTCGTTGACCTTGTCTCCGTCGACGACCTTTGCGGCCACACGGACATAACCCTCGGCCTGGAATATCTGCTCCTGGATTGCGGCTCTCCGGTAGTAGATGAAGCTTATCACGGTGACCACAATTGCAACAACCAGCATTGCCGTTACAACGAGAAGTATGATCTTCGACTGCAGAGACTTGCTGTCCTTGCGTCTCTTTCTGGCCTCCTCGAGCGTCTCATCCGTAAGAGGTGTCTGATGCCAACCTGTGAGAACAAGATCGTTGCGCAGTTTCTCTGGCAGGAAATGCAGCACGGCCGTAGCAATCAGAACCGTCACCGCCTTGTCGGCGATGTCTATGATGATGTCGGCGCTGAACTGCGAGAAGAACTGCGAGAAATGACCGGTCTCATAAAGCCTGTGGGCGAGCGGCGCCGAAATACCGCTTCCGAAGCTGAAACCGTAGAGCGCCCATGTGAGAACGGAACCCAGAGCTCCGCCGATCAGAGAGAACACAGCTATGACCACCAGCAGTCTCCAGGGCTTCTTGAACGTAAAGAATCCCTTGTGCTCGAAAATGATGGCCGCAATGGCGATCATGACGGACAGAGAGCCGTAATAAGCTGTCTCCGAATCCCCTATCGCATTTACAATGTTCGTGAAGAATCCGACTGCAATTCCCGGAATGGTTCCGCCCAGAACCGCCGCAAGAACAGTTCCTATGTTGTCGAGATAAAACGGGATTCCTGTTGCCCTGGCAACACGGACACCGACTATGTTGATCAGAAGCCCTGCTGCACAGAGGGCCAAGGCATGATTGCGCTTTGACTTGCGGGCCGCCCTTCTATCAACAACTGCGTCCATCGTCCACCTCCGGTTTCAATCCAATCCTATGGAGCAAATTCTGACGCATTATCCTGCCGTCATTGCTCCACGAACAGTATTATAAACATATTTACTAACTGGATGCCAACAATATCTGTTCCAATATACTGCAAACAGTGTCTGTTGCCTCCGTGTTCCCCATGTCTTCACATGTCTTTCAGCGTCAT
>CADBOI010000157.1 GCA_902796335.1 uncultured Spirochaetales bacterium | reverse complement strand
GCTGATAAGCTCGCTTACTGTACTGGCACTATTTCTGAGCTATTCGATGCTCAACGTATGTGACCTTTCAACTGACGGCTGCTTCACGCTTGGGGCGGCCGTTGGTGCTGTTGTCGCAATAGCAGGTCATCCTTATCTTTCGCTGGCTGCCGCCATCTGCGTGGGAATGGTTTCGGGTTTCGTAACGGCCATCCTGCAGACCAAGATGGGCATTGACAGCCTGCTTTCGGGAATCATCGTGAACACCGGACTCTATTCGGTGAACATCGCCATCATGGGCGGTGCCTCGCTTCTGAACATGAACAAGACACAGACCATATTCACCAAGGCCAAGGACGCCTTTGCGGGAACATTCCTGGGGCCGAATTACAGGCTGGTTGTTGTAGTGGCCGTGGTTGCCCTGGCTGTGGCTCTTCTGACATGGTTCCTTAAGACCAGGCTGGGTCTTGCGATCCGAGCCACCGGAAACAATCCGGACATGGTCAAGTCCTCATCGATCAACCCCACATTCACGACGATTGTGGGGCTTTGTCTGTCAAACTCCCTGACGGCTCTTTCGGGCTGTCTTCTGGCACAGAGTCAGAAATCGGTCAATGTGACCATCGGTTCGGGTATGGTCACCATTGCACTTGCCTCACTTCTGATCGGCCGTGCCTTCATGGGTAAGGGAGGAATCGGAAAGAGGGCTATCGGTGCCGTCCTGGGTGCCTTCGTGTTCCGTCTGGTCTATACAATCGCTCTGAGGTTCAACCTTCCGGCATACATGCTCAAGCTGGTGTCCTCGGTCATAGTCATAATCGCCATCTCGGGTCCTTATTTCAAACAGAGGTTCCCCGAATGGAGAAGAATAAGGGAAGCAGGGGGAAACAGGCATGCTTGAGCTCATTGACATCTGCAAGACCTTCAACCCCAGGACAATATTCGAGAAGGTGGCCCTGTCCCATGTGGACCTTACGGTCCAGGACGGGGATTTCATCTCCATCATCGGAGCCAACGGTGCCGGAAAGTCCACGCTTTTCAACGCAATCTGCGGTTCGTTCCTCACTGACAGCGGAAAGATACTCCTTGACGGTGAGGACATCACGTTCGTTCCTGACCACATAAGGGCAAAGACTATCGGCCGTCTTTTCCAGGACCCGATGCGCGGCTCCGCTCCGGGAATGAACATCGAGGAGAATCTGGCTCTGGCGGCAGGCCACGGCGGCTGGCTCAGCAAGGTCTCCAAGGCAGACAAGGAGGCCTTCCGCGAAAGGCTTTCTGTTTTGGGAATGGGACTTGAGGACAGGATGAAGCAGCCTGTGGGGCTTCTATCCGGAGGCCAGAGACAGGCTCTGACGCTTCTGATGTCCACATACAATCCTCCGAAACTGCTTCTTCTTGACGAGCACACCGCGGCACTGGATCCCGCCACTGCGGAGAAGGTCCTCGAGCTGACCAAGAGCATAGTGGAGGACAACAAGCTCACATGTCTGATGATCACACATAACATGCAGAGCGCTCTGGACCTGGGCAACCGCACCGTTATGATGCATAACGGAAGGATCATATACGATGTTTCCGGTGACGAACGCAAGGGCCTTGCTGTCAAGGACCTTCTGGGCCACTTCAAGGCGGCGGCAGGAAAAGATCTTGATAACGACAGGATGATGCTTGTATGAAACTGAATCAGCTGAAGCCGGGACAGTCGGCCATAATCGATGAGGTAAAGGGAGAGGGGGCGCTTCGCCAGCATCTGCTGGACATGGGAATGATTCCAGGAGAGAAGGTCACCCTCATCAAGCTCGCTCCCATGGGGGATCCCATTGAGGTGATGATCCACGACTATGAGCTCACGTTGCGTCTTGCGGATGCTGCGAACATCATTGTGGAGAAGGTCCAGACGGTCCAGAACGAGAAGAGGGAAGCCTCGGAGCCCAAACGGCCTGTGGCTCACCCCGGTCTTGGTGAGGAAGGTAAGTTCCATCCCAAGGGAACGGGCAATCCGCTTCCGGAAGGGACTGTGCTGACGTTTGCCCTTGTCGGAAACCAGAACTGTGGAAAGACGACTTTATTCAATCAGCTGACAGGCTCCAACCAGCATGTCGGAAACTTCCCGGGTGTGACGGTTGACCGCAAGGACGGAGTGATCAAGGGCTATCCCGATACTATGATTACGGACCTTCCCGGAATCTATTCGATGTCCCCATACTCAAGTGAAGAGCTTGTTTCCAGGGACTTCGTGCTGAAACAGAGACCCAAAGCGATAATAAACATAGTCGATGCGACCAACATAGAGCGCAACCTGTATCTCACGATGCAGCTTCTTGAGATGGGTATCCCCATGGTCATTGCCCTGAACATGATGGACGAGGTCAGAGGCAACGGCGGAACCATAATGGTCAACGCAATGGAGGCCATGCTGGGTGTTCCTGTTGTTCCGATCTCAGCATCGAAGAACGAGGGTGTCGACGAGCTGATGCGTCACGCCTACCATGTATGCAAGTATCAGGAAAAACCTCTGAGACAGGATTTCTGCGATGCCAACGAGCATGGCGGAGCCGTCCACAGGGCCCTGCATGCGGTGGTCCACCTCATCGAGGACCATGCCGTTCAGACGGGTCTTCCCATCAGATTTGCCGCAAGCAAGCTGATTGAGGGCGATCCTCTGATCGCCGACCAGCTGGGTCTTGACCAGAATGAGAAGGAATTGCTGGACCACATCGTCCTTCAGATGGAGAAGGAGCGCGGACTGGACAAGAGCGCCGCCATGGCGGACATGAGGTTCGACTTCATAAACAAGGTCTGTCAGGAGTGCGTGGTCAAGCCGCACGAAAGCAAGGAGCACAAGAGAAGCCAGAGACTGGACAGAATCCTGACCGGAAAGCACACGGCAATTCCTGTGTTCATAGCCATAATGGCGGTGGTCTTCCTTCTGACTTTCTTTGTAATAGGACCTTTCTTCCAGGATCTTCTTGCAATGGGAATATCGAAACTGGGCGAGGTTGTCAGCAACCTGATGGTCAGAGCCCGTGTTAACCATGCCATAAGGAGCCTGGTGATAGAGGGAGTATTCGAAGGCGTGGGAACTGTTGTCAGCTTCCTGCCTATCATCGTCCTTCTGTTCTTCTTCCTGTCCATGCTTGAGGACAGCGGCTACATCGCACGAGTGGCATTCGTGATGGACAAGCTTCTGAGAAAGATAGGTCTTTCCGGACGGAGCATTGTCCCGATGCTGATAGGTTTCGGCTGTACCGTTCCTGCCGTCATGTCCACAAGGACACTCCCCAGCGACCGCGACAGACGCATGACCATCCTTCTGACTCCGTTCATGTCATGTACGGCCAAGCTTCCCATCTACGGGTTCTTCGTGAATGCGTTCTTCCCGCGTTACAGCTGGCTGATCATCACATGTCTCTATCTTTTCGGAATCCTCATGGGAATTGCCGCGGCCTTCGTGTTCAAGGGCACGTATTTCAAGGGCGAGGCCGTTCCTTTCGTTATGGAGCTTCCCAACTACAGGCTTCCCAGTCTGAAGACGGTTGTCAGGCTGATGTGGGAGAAATCCAAGGACTTCCTGCACAGGGCGTTCTCCATCATCCTGATCGCTACAATCGTCGTGTGGTTCCTAAAGAGCTTCAACTTCCGTTTCAACATGGTCACCGATTCGCACAGCAGCATGCTCGCCTCGATATCAGGTTTCCTTGTGCCCATTATGAGGCCGATAGGACTGGGCGACTGGAGAATCGTGACATCGCTCATCAGCGGCTTCATGGCAAAGGAGAGCGTGGTATCCGTCATGAACACGCTGTTTGTCGGAGGTGTGGCCTCGATCGGCTCTGTTGCGGCGGCATCGATGCTTGTCTTCAGCCTGATCTACACGCCGTGTGTCGCAGCCATTGCCGCTATCAGGCGTGAGCTCGGACGCGGATGGGCAGTCGGTGTTGTACTGTGGCAGTGCGGTCTTGCCTGGGTTCTGGCCCTGATTGTCAGGCTCATCGGGCTTGCTATTGTCTGAGGGGCTTCTGTGAACATCTGGGACATTGTGATAATAGTTGCGGTTCTCGGGATTGCGATCTTCGGTACGATCAGGCTGAAGAAAAAGAAGGGCGGCTGTCACGGCTTGTGCTGTTCATGCTGCGAGGACTGCTCAAAGAAGAACAAGAATGAAAACTGAGTTTTGATATTTGCTCATTCTGGTGTAATATCAAACAGAGGTTGTTTTTATGGGATTCACAGTAGAAGATGCAATGAGGCTTCCTTCTCTCAGAGGGGCAAGGATTCTGGCCGGGCGTGCGGGCCTGAAGAACAGTGTCTACGGAGTCACGGTCTTTGACTACAAGGGCTCGGAGCGCCTGCAGAATTTGTTCTTTGCCCAGGACGACCGTCATCTGAGCAATGAGATTGTGATCACGAGCTTCGCATCCATGGAGAGCAACACAGACCTTCAGTGCCGTTATCTCAGACGGATGTCGTCCAATGGAGAGGCGGCCCTTGTCCTGTACTACGTAGGTTCGGTTGTGAAAAGCGTCCCGGAAAGATTGATCGCAACGGCAGATGAGCTCGGATTCCCGCTGATTGTCATGCCCGAGGGCCGTCTGGACCTGAGGTACGGGGACCTGATCTCTGAAGTCAGCGCTTCGGTTCTTTCGGACAGCATCCACTACAACGGAAGCCTTGTCACCGACATAATCGGTCAGGTGTCGCGCCTTCCGTCCGAAAAGCAGACCATCGATTCCGTCCTGACGCTTCTGAGCGGAAAGCTCCGTGTAAGCGTGGTCCTTACGGACAACAACCTCAATGAGCTGGGCGATTCCCAGTGGCCCACGACGGACGGCCGCATTGTGGATCTCATGACGGAGGAGAACGTCTCCCACCACGTCAAGCGACGCAAGGCGTTCGCTCCGATTCCCGGAAGCTATATCTGGTTCGTTCCGATCCATGACAGGGGCGTGGAGCCCATGAGACTGTTTCTGATCGAGGAAGGCACGGTCCTTGACGACATCCTTGTCGAGATGGCCAAGCAGACAGTGCAGCTTGCTGTCGAGCTCTGGAGCAACCGCCACAGCGCGGTCCTGACATCAGAGCTTGTGAAGGCCATCATCAATGACGAGCCCATAAGGATGAGACGTCTGAGCGAGGTCCTGAACATAGACATCAGGTCGATCCACACCACATGGATAATCAGATGCACCGACGGACGGAGCACATTCTCCGACGAGATGATCCAGTCGGTGAGAAACACGATGAACACTCTGGATTCGGAGATCATCCTCGAGCCGTACAGAACACCTCTCGGAACGGCCGACGACCTTATCCTGTTCTTCAGAAATCCGCTTGATGCAAGGCTTCTGGACGACTGCGCCAAATCAATCATATACAACCTGCACAGTCTGGGCTGTGTCCATGTATATCTGACCATGCTGGATTACAAGGCCACCACCGCCCACGTGCGCAAGGCGTTTGCGATATGGAACGAGAACGAGGCCACGGCCCGTGCCGTGTTCCCGACTCTTGAGATCTTCCATGAGTCGGAGATCGAGCTGGTGAGGCAGTGCAACGAGGTGATCAAGCTCGGTGAGACGAGCATCTCATCGGCCACAGGTTGTCTTGACGGCCTGGATGAGAGGCACGGCTCGGATGAGTTTTTGAAGACTCTTGAGGTCTACTATCTTGACGCCGAGATGAACATGCAGACGGCATCCGAGATAATGGGTGTGCACAAGAACACCATCAAGTACAGGATCAACATGGTCTGCGACGCGCTGGGACACTCGGTGAACAATCCTGTGACAACATCTAGGCTGACAATGGCTCTGGCAATCAGAAGACTTCTGGACAGGGCCGGAAACTGACCGGAGGGAAAATGAACCACATAACATATCTTCTGAAAGCAAACGATATCGCACGAAAGGCCAGGGCAAACGGAAACACTCCGTTCGGAGCTGTGCTTGTCGATCCTGACGGGAATGTGATCATGGAGCAGGGAAATGCCGAAGGCGACCTTCATGACGCCACGGCCCATGCAGAGCGCATGCTTGCTTCCCGTGCCAGTCAGAAGTACAGCAAGGAGTTCCTCTGGGGCTGCACCCTGTACACGACATTCGAGCCTTGTTGCATGTGCACAGGGGCTATCTATTGGTCCAATATCGGAAATATAGTCTATGGTTTGACAGAAGAAAGGCTTCTTCAGCTCACGGGAGCAGATGAAAAGAACCCGACGTTCAACATCTCATGCCGCACGATCCTTGCCGCAGGGCAGAAGCCGATAGAGGTTCTTGGGCCCTTTGACGAGATAGCCGATCAGGTTGTTGATGTTCAGAAAGGTTTCTGGAATTCCTGATTATTCAGTTGTTCAGAATATCTCTTGCTACAAAGACTCCGCTTGCCGAAGCGTGTGACAGGGAGTGGGTGACTCCGCTTCCGTCTCCGATCATGTAAAGTCCCTTGTACTTTGTCTCAAGATGGTTGTCAACCTTGACCTGCATGTTGTAGAACTTGACCTCGACTCCGTAAAGCAGGGTGTCGTCGTTCGCAGTTCCCGGGGCGATGCGGTCCAGGGCGTAGATCATCTCGATGATTCCGTCGAGGATTCTCTTGGGAAGCACAAGCGAGAGGTCGCCGGGCTCGGCCTGGAGAGTGGGTCTTGTGAAGCACTCCTCGATTCTCTTGTGGTTGCTCCTTCGGCCTCTGATCAGGTCTCCGAATCTCTGGACTATGACTCCGCCTCCGAGCATGTTGGAAAGTCTGGCTATGCCCTCGCCGTAGCCGTTGCTGTCCTTGAAGGGCTCGGTGAAATGCTTTGATACAAGAAGAGCGAAGTTTGTGTTCTCAGTTCTCTGTGCAGGGTCCTCGAAGCTGTGGCCGTTGACGGTTACAATTCCGTTGGTGTTCTCGTTGACCACGATTCCGTAGGGATTCATGCAGAAGGTCCTGACGTTGTCCTCGAATTTCTCCGTCCTGTAGACGATCTTGCTCTCGTAGAGGGTGTCTGTAAGATGGGCGAATATTCTTGCAGGAAGCTCGACCCTGACTCCGATGTCGACTCTGTTGGAAAGTGTGTCGATATCAAGGTCCTTGCAGACCTCCTCGACCCACTTGCTTCCGCTGCGGCCGACGGATACGATGCATTTCTCGCACTCGAGGCTGTCCTTGGAAGTGATGACCTTGAAGCCTCCGTCGATGATCTCGATTTTCTGCACCGGTTCCAGGAAGCGGAACTCGACCTTGTCCTTCATCTCGTTGTAGAGGTTCTCAAGGACGACGAAGTTGATGTCCGTTCCCAGGTGTCTTACCGATGCATTCATCAGTTTGAGCTTGTTGATCATGCAAAGTCTTGTGATGTCGGAACCTGCTGTGGAGTAAAGCTTTGTGCCTTCTCCGCCGTGGGTCATGTTGATATGGTCGACATACTCCATCAGACTGATTGCCTCTTCCTTTCCGATGTACTCGCAAAGTGTTCCGCCAAAATCATTTGTGATGTTGTATTTTCCGTCCGAGAATGCTCCGGCACCGCCGAAACCGGACATGATGGAGCAGGGTTTGCAGCCTATGCAGGTCTTGATGTGCTTTCCGTCGATGGGGCACTTCCTCTTCTCCAGGGAGTTTCCCATGTCTATGACGGCGACCTTAAGGTCCTTGTTCCCCTTGACCAGCTCGTATGCGGAATAGATTCCTCCCGGGCCGGCTCCCACGATTATGACATCATACTTCATATTCACTTCCTATGCATTTCTGAATGTAAACGATTTTGTCTTTCATATCAATTGCCTATGTGGACATCTCATGCTAAGATTCGCACATGACAATCAATGAATATTTATGCGGAAATTCCTACCCTGGTAGGTTCATTGCAGCGGGTATCACTCCCGGCGGCAAACTCATCTACGCCTATGCCATAATGGGGCGCAGCGCCAGCAGCAGGAACAGGGTCTTCAGCCTCGAGAACGGAGAGCTTTTCACCGAGCCGTTCGACCTGTCACAGGTCAACATCAAGGACACATCGCTCATCATCTATCCTGCCATCCTCAAGGTCAACGACAGCATCATCGTTGCCAACGGAATCCAGAGCCTTGAGATCAAGAAGGCCATCCTGGAGGGCCGGGATCTTGAAAGTGCCATTGAACGGTGCACCTTCGAGCCGGACGAGCCCAATTTCACCCCGAGGATCTCCCTGGTGGTCAGAGAAGACAGGTTCGAGTTCGCCATCAACCGCAGACAGGCGGACGGCGAGTGCGAGCGCAAGGTCTGGTCCTTCCAGAAGTCCGAGGGCGTGATGCATGTCCTGCACACCTACGAGGGAGACGGGAATCCGCTTCCGTCATTCTCCGGAGACCCGAAGAGTCTGGTCTCTGAGGACAACTTCGCACAGACTCTGTGGGACAGCCTGGATAAGGAAAACCGCATATCTCTTTATGTGAACGAGGGCGGAAAAGAGACGCTCTTCAACGCAAGGGAGGGAGACTGATGCGCATAGACCTGAAATACGGATGCAATCCCAACCAGAAGACTGCATACATCGAATCCTCCGGCGACATGCCGGTGAAGGTCCTCAACGGAAGACCTGGCTACATCAATCTGATGGATGCCCTCAACGGTTATCAGCTTGTCTCCGAACTCAAGGCGGCAACGGGAATGAGTGCGGCCGCCTCCTTCAAGCATGTGTCACCTGCAGGTGCCGCAGTCTCGGTTCCGCTGAGCGATGTGGAGAGGAAGATGTACTTCGTCTCCGATTCAACAGTTCTCAGTCCGCTTGCCACAGCATACATCAGGGCAAGGGGTGCCGACCGCATGGCAAGTTTCGGAGACTTTGTCTCTCTTTCAGATGAATGTGACGAATGCACGGCCGCTGTGATTGCCAAGGAAGTCAGCGACGGAGTCATAGCTCCGTCTTACGAGCCCAAGGCTCTGGAGATGCTCAAGTCAAAGAAGGGTGGCGGATATCTGGTCCTGCAGATGGACCCTTCATACAGACCGGCCAAAGAGGAGCACCATACCATATTCGGACTGGACCTTGTCCAGGAACACAACAGCTGGGTTGTGGACGACAAGACGTTCTGCGACATCCGCTCAAAGGCCAAGGATCTTCCCGAGAGCGCGAAGCTCGATCTTGCAGTGGCTCTGATTGCACTGAAATACACACAGTCCAACTCCGTCTGCTATGCCGAGAACGGACAGACGATCGGAGTAGGTTCGGGTCAGCAGTCGAGGATTGCCTGTACCCGCCTTGCAGGTTCCAAGGCCGACCTCTGGCACCTGAGACACAGTGAGAGAGTACTGGGCCTACCATTCCTGAAAGGGAAAACAAGGAATGAAAAAGACAACATAATCGAGCAATATCTTGCAGATGATCCTGAAGTCGATGTGATTTCCAACTGGCAGGATTATTTCTACGAGAAGCCACAGCCTTTCACAAAAGAGGAAAAGAAGGCCTATCTGGTCGCTGTAAAGGGTACAAGTCTTGCTTCAGACGGATTCTTCCCTTTCAGGGACAACATCGACAGGGCTGCAAAGTCGGGAGTCTCGTTTGTGGCGGAGCCCGGCGGATCAACCCGTGACGACCTTGTGGTCGTAGCTGCGGACGATCACGACATGGTC
>CADBOI010000156.1 GCA_902796335.1 uncultured Spirochaetales bacterium | reverse complement strand
GTTCCCTTGTTCAGGCCGTGGAACTTGACCTGAACGTTGGTTCCGAATCCCATCATTCCGAGTTTGACGGCAAGCCCGGTATCGATCTTTGCAACAACGTTGCGGCCTGTGCCGAGGTTCTTCAGGACCTTGGTTGCCATATTGGCATAATCTCCGCTTTCTGCCCTTCCGTTGATTATCTTGTTGAAAATATCAACGGCTTCCGGGTCATTGACCAGTTTCTCGAGGTTGTAGACGGTAACCGTCACGCTCGGGAAACTGATGCCGAAGCCCCGGCTGGAAAGAGCGGCCGGGTTGGTGAAGAAACTGTCGATCCTTGTAGGAAGAGCCAGTCCGCTCTGTCCCATTGCATTGTATCTGGAAAGTGTCGGCTGAAATGTGAAATCCAGCGCATAGTTCGGATCCAGGTCATATCTGACTACAGGCTCCGTTTCACCGGCAAACAATGCCGTGCATGCCATAAGAAGCACAAGAAACACAATTGCTGTCTTCTTCATCTTCTATATCCCTCCTGATATAGTCCATAGATTGGGTTTGTGTGATGGAAATGAATCCCTACAGTAACTATAACAAAGGAAACGCGATAATGTAACGGTAAAAATAGTATTAGTAAATTTCCAACTCGTTTTCAGGCCTTGTTTCTCAGCATGTCCCTGCAGTAGAGGGCAAGGAACACGGCCGCAAGCGGGAACAACGTATATAGAAGGAACAGGGATTTGAATCCGAGACTGTCTATGACAAAACCTCCCAAGAGTGCTCCGAGCATGCCGGGAAGATTTGAAGCGATAGCCCAATAGAAACTCATTGCCAAAGAATAATGCTCTTTCTTCACATCATGGGATATGAATTGTGTTACCGCAATGTGAAAACCTCCGAATGTCATGGCGTGCAGAAGCTGGGCGCAGACCAGGCCGGGGATATTCGGGAACAGTCTGTAGATCAACAGCCTGACAATCAGCGCAATACACGAAATGACAATCAGTGTGTACGGGGTCGTCTTCTTTTTCTTGAGCAGCACTCCACCGACTATCATCATCACGAACTCCGCAAGAGCTCCCAAAGAAATGAAAAGCGCGAAGTTGCCACCTAGCCCCAGATCCTCAACCAGATAGGAGGAAAGGAGTCTGTCGGCAACGGAGTGTGCCATTCTGGTCAGTCCGACAATGATCATCATCACGTAGAACCTGTTGCTGAAAACTCCGGAGATGTATTTTCTTTTCTCCTTATTCTTCTCCGGCGGAAGGTCGTTCGGAATGATCAGAACAACCAACAGGAAGATGACCGAGAAGATTACAAGACACATCGCAATGGACATGTTGTCTGATTCGTTCGGGAAATGCGTCAGACTGAAAAGTGCAAGTGCAATGACATAGCTGAGTGTTCCTGCCGAACGGGCGAATCCGTACTTCTCCGCATCTCCCTTGAGAAGTCTTGTCTGATAGCCGTCGATAATGGGGCTTGTGGAAAGGTACATTCCCGAGACCACGAAAAGCGAAAGAGCTGTGATGACCACCGAGCCGGAAAGAGCCGCAGGAAAGAATGCAAGTGCGCAGACAATGGTAAGGATGAAGAATATGAGCTTTGTCTTTCTTGTCCTGTCCGCTATGCCCGATATGATGAGCGGCAGGATTATGGACCCGAGCTGCCCTATTGCAACTATCAGACCCACAAGGGAATGCGAGTAACCTTTGTTCCTGAGCAGGATCTGGGTATAAGGCGAAATGGTTGCAATTATGATCTGGAAAAAGAAATTAAGCAGTATGAGTCGGAACACGACTGCATAATATACATTTGCATGCAAATATACAACAAGACGCCACGGTTATTTGCCGTGGCGTCCTGGATTTTTATCCTTAAGCTATGTCGCTCAGCGGATGGCAAGCTCTGTCTGGACGTCGAAGAACTTTGCCTTCTTCATGTTCGGTGCAAGGGAGATCTTCTCACCGACCTTGACGATGACGTTAGGATCGATCTTACCGGTGATCTGGTTCTTCGATGTTGCAACGAAGACATGTGTCTCGGCTCCGAGAGGCTCGACAACAGCGACGGTTCCGTCGATGGTCTGGCCATCAACAGCTTCCTTCTCGTATGTGACATCCTCAGGGCGGATACCGAATGTGACCTGCTTGCCTGCATAAGGCTTCAGGAGCTTGGCCTGTGCGGCTGTGACCTTCAGGCGGAAGTCTCCCTCATGGACGAAGACATCATCGCCCTCGACCATGACTGAGCAAGTCATGAAATTCATCGGTGGTGATCCGATGAAGCCTGCGACAAACTTGTTGTCCGGGTTGTTGTACAGCTCAAGAGGTCCGCCGATCTGCTGGATGACACCGAGCTTCATGACGACGATCTTGTCTGCC
>CADBOI010000155.1 GCA_902796335.1 uncultured Spirochaetales bacterium | reverse complement strand
GTGGTGGTCAAGTCCAAGTCACTGAAGGCCGATTTCGCCGGTGCCCTTGACCTGATCTCCGAGCTTCTGACCGAGTGCGAGCTTTCGGACACGCAGCGTATCCAGGCATCCCTGACCGACATGATAACCGAGTTTGAAAGCGGCTACACATACAGCGGGAACTCCTATGCGGTGATGAACGCCTCGAGCGTTTTCTCCGCCTCGGCCTACGAGAGCGAGATAAACATGGGAACATCCCTGTGGCTGTATCTGGCGGCTCTGAAAAAGGACCTCGAGAGCGGGAAAACGAGTCTGGAAGCTTTGTCAGCAGAGCTTACCAAGCTTAGGAAGAAAGTCTTTGTCCAGCGCTCCATGACGGTCCATATCGGTCATGATGCCGAGGATGAGGAGCTGACGCAACTTGTTGGTACATTTGCAGATAGATTTGAAGCCGGTAAGTTTGTAAGGACTTCTGACTATTACAGGAACCACAAGATGGAGAAGCCTTTCGGAAGCATGAAGAGCCCTCTGGCCTTCACCGTTCCTTCGGGCCCTGCCTTCAACGCTCTGGCGGTGAGTTTCAACAAGGAGGACGAGAAAAAATACGTGGCGGCCTCGCTTCTGGCCTCGGTCCTTTCGTCCGGATATCTGTGGGACACGGTTCGCGGGAAGATGGGTGCCTACGGAGTGGAAAGCCATGTGGACGGAATGGAGAATCTCTTCGTGTTCTCGTCCTACAGGGATCCGGGAATCGGGGACACTTACAAGGTGTTCAGAAAAGCCCTCCGGAGCAGGATCGACCCCGTTCAGATGGAGTATGCGATTGTGACGATCATCGGCAAGGAGATCAGGCCCCTTTCCCCGCAGGCGAAGAGTGCCGAGGCCTTCCGCCGTGTCCTTTACGGTATGAGCACATCGCTGTATCTGAAACGACGCCGTCTGCTTCTGCAGATGAGCGCATCGGATCTGGAGAATGTGGCCAAGGAGATTCTTGGAACTCTTGCTTCAAAGGGCAGCGCCACCGTGGTGTGCGGTCTGGACATGACCAGAAATCAGAGCCTGCTCAAGTCGGTGGCACTTCCTATTTGACGTACAATGACATATAATTCTTGAAATCAGGAGGAAGTTGATGCCTGTTTCAACAATTGACTGGATCCGGGCCGCCGTGCAGATACTGGTGCTGACGGTCTTTTTCTACAACTTCTACATCGCATTGGCGCAGAACAGGGCCACTCAGCTGATCAGGTCTGTTCTTCTGTACCTCTTCACGTACATCGCCTGCAGACTTGCGGGCCTTGCTGTCTTGGAGAAGGTCCTCAGGGTATGTGCCGTTCCCGCCGCTGTTTTCTTCTGCATCGTGTACCAGCCGGAGCTCAGAAGATCGTTCACTCCGGGAGTCAGCAGGATCAGGCTTTTCAGAATAGGTGGAGTCCAGACTTCGTCGGAGCAGATCGAGACAATCCTCAATGCCTGCCAGAGACTCGTGCAGTCCAAGCGCGGTGCGCTGATTGTGTTCCCGAGAAAGCTTGCCCTGAAGAACATCATCGACAGCGGAACGAGGATCAACGCCGACATCTCGAGTGCGCTGATCGTCACGGTGTTCGACCATGACACGCCGCTTCATGACGGAGCTATGATAATCCAGGGTTCCAAGATCATCGCCGCAGGATGCTACCTTCCTCTTTCTGGTCAGACAGACATCAGGGCATCATTCGGTACCAGACACCGTGCTGCCCTTGGAATGGCCGAGGAATCGGATGCGGCCATCATCGTCGTGTCCGAGGAGACAGGAGCGATCTCGCTCGCCTGCAACGGCAACCTCTACTACGACCTTTCACATGACGAGATAAAGAGCATGCTGCTGTCGCTGTTCAACAACCTTGACGTCTCACCGGTACAGCTTGAGGGAGGTAAGAACGATGCGCAGTAAGTTTTCCCAGAAGATCTTCTATAACTGGCAGGTCAAGATCCTGTGCTTCATCTTTTCGGTGCTGGTCTACTTCGTTCTCGTGTTCTCCATCCAGACGGAGAGGAGGGTCACTCTTCCGATCACCGTGACCATGCCCGAATTCTACAGTGCCGAGAGCAATGTTCCGGCCAGTGTCAATCTCGTTATCCAGGGAACAGAGGATCAGATATACCTCATCGATGTCTCCGAAATCTCTCTCAGTGCGGATTTCTCATATGTCAACCGCGAGGGAGTCAACTACGCCGTGGTGAAAATCGATACCCACGACCTGGGGAATCACGTGGACCTGTCCAAGATCAACATCTTTACTGAGCCCTCGCAGCTCAAGGTGTACTTCTCGTTCGGGGGAAAGTGAAAGTGATACTCGGCATAGGCGTTGACGCGGTCTCGATCGAAAGGGTCAAGAAACTCAAGGGAAGGGCGCTGGAGAAGATGTTCAGCGAGAAGGAACTCGAGCAGTACTCCAAGCTGGAGAATGCCCATGAGGACATCAGGGCCCAGTTCCTTGCTTCCAGATTCGCCGTGAAGGAGGCCTATGCCAAGGCCCGCGGGACCGGTTTCAATGCCGATGTGGTTCCCAATGAGATAACTACAGGCAAGGAAAAGGACGGACGTCCGTTCGTAATTCTCAGCGGAAAGACTCTGGACAACGCCCCCAGGGCTGTGGTCCATCTTTCACTGACTCACGAGAAACCTCTGGCCATTGCCATGGTTGTTCTTGAATCCGAAGACAGCGGAGATTCCGATGGCACGGTCTGACTGGAGACGTCCCAAGGATTTCTCTGCCCCGGAGGGGCGCCGGCGCGTTGCCCTTGAGGTCAGTTATGACGGAAGGGCTTTCTGCGGCTGGCAGAGCCAGGTGGACGGAAAGTCCGTTCAGGATGCCCTGAGGGCTGCGGTTGAGCAGCTTGTGGGAGACCGCAACGTGGTTGTTGTCGGAAGCGGCAGGACGGACAGCGGGGTTCATGCATACGGTCAGGTCGCCCATGCTGAGTTCGATGACTGCAGCATTCCCGTCAAGGCTTTCTATGCCGGACTGAACTCCATCCTTCCTCTGAGCGTCAGAATCAGACGCAGCTGGGATGTCGATCCCTCGTTCCACGCCCGCTACAGCGCCATGGCGCGCGAGTACCGTTATTTCTGCAAGGTGGGAGAGGGACATGACTGTTTTGAAGACGGTCTTGTGACCATGATCAGGGCTTTCCCTGACATCGATCTTCTGAATTCATATGCGAAGATCCTTGTGGGGACGCATGATTTCAACACGTTCACCTCTGCAAAGGACGACTGTCCCAGCAAGGTACGTGACATATACGAGTCGTCGTTCAGCTGGACGCAGTCCACATACGGCGAGAAGCTTCTGTGCTACCGCATCTGCGGCAACGCTTTTCTGTATCACATGGTGAGGTCCCTTGTGGGAACCATGCTTGATATGGGCAGCCGGGGATGTCCTGCAGAGGAATTCGAGAGGGTGCTGGCTTCAAAGGACAGAAGCCTTGCAGGCAAGACGGCTTCATCGGCCGGCCTGTATCTCTGGCGTGTCAGCTATGACCCGCAGGAGTATCAGTGGTTTGAGGATGAGTATGGGAAACGAAGAAAAGCGCAGGGCTCTTGAGGCCGCGCTTCTGAAGACAGATGAACTGCTTGACTCTTTTTCCGATGTCCTCAGGCAGGATTTCTCCGGAAAGCCGCATGCAGTCAGGGATTTCTCGGAAACCGTCAAGAAGCTTGTCCCCGAGGAGAAGCCGGAGGTGACGGTCATTGGTAAGCCTGCGACGGAGCCTTCAGATGTGCTTTTCGAGGAGATTTCAAAGGCTCCTGACGACGAGAGGCTACACATGTCGTTCGACTCCCTTCTGTCCGATGCTAAGAAGTGCACCAGGTGCGGCCTTTGCAGCACAAGAACGAATGTTGTTTTCGGAACCGGTTGCAAGGACAGACCCACGGTCATGGTCATTGGCGAGGGTCCTGGAGAGAACGAGGACCTGCAGGGTCTGCCGTTTGTGGGCAAGGCCGGGCAGTTTTTGGACAAATGGCTTGCCGCCATATCGCTCTCACGTGACAGGAATGTCTACATCACGAACACCGTCAAATGCAGACCTCCGCAGAACCGCGATCCGTACCCCGATGAGAAGCAGGCCTGTTTTGCTTTTCTGAAGCAGCAGATCAGTATAATCCATCCCCAGACAATCCTCTGTGTCGGAAAACCCGCCTCTACTTTGATGACGGGACAGCCCGATGCCTCCATGGGATCACTAAGGGGAAGGTTCTTCTTCTATGACGGAATCCCCATGATATGCACATACCATCCGGCCGCAGTGCTCCGAGATCCGACTCTCAAGCGCCCGGTCTGGGATGATCTGAAGAAACTGGCAAGATACCTTGGCCTTCCGGCAGGTGGATCCTGATGCTTCGCTATGCCCAGGTCGCCGTACCGGTTCCTCTGAAGAACGAATTCACCTACAGTTTCGATCCGGATGTCATGGATGTGCGCCCCGGTGAGCGGGTGATTGTGCCGTTCGGCTTTGTGAAGGGCAAGGTTCCCAGAAAGGTCCAGGGTTATGTGATTGATGTCCTGGATTCTGTTAAAGACGAAGGTTTTGAGATAAAACCCATCATACGGGTCATTGATAAGGAACCTCTGTTTGACAAGAAGGACTACGAGCTGGCCCTGTGGATGGAGAAGTTCTACTTCTCGAGCCGCGGTGAGATCCTGGATACTATGATACCCGGAGGAAAGAAGGACATAGGCTTCGGAGGCCTTGATGCGGACGAGGCGATACCCCGTCCGGATGTTGTTCTTTCGGACGAACAGGAGAATGCCGTCCGTACCGTGATGGAGGGAAAGAATTCCCTTTACTACCTTTTCGGAATCACAGGATCTGGAAAGACGGAGGTCTTTCTGCGCTGTGCCGAAAAGGTGATAGAACAGGGCGG
>CADBOI010000154.1 GCA_902796335.1 uncultured Spirochaetales bacterium | reverse complement strand
TGGTCCACGTCGTATTTCTCCTGTTTCAGGATCGCCACCAAAGCGGATGCCATTCTTTTTTCATCTTCAGCCAGTAGGATTCTCATGATTTACCACCTTAACGTATCAATCTGACATCCGCAAGATTGAAGATAGATTGAAGACAGTTTCAACGCAGTTTCACTTTGTCGGCAATCTTTTCCTTGACCTTGCCGTAGGTCTCCGAAGCCGAGGACACCTTGTCGGCAACAATACCCTTAACTTTGCCGTAGGTCTCGGCGGCGGATGACACAGTGTCTGCGAACTTGTCCTTCACCTTGCCGTAGGTATCCGCGGCAGAAATCTTGAGTTCCTTCCGGTATGCTTTCATCAGCACGCCGAAAAACGACTTGACCATACTCCGGGTCTGCTCGTCGAGGTTCTTCATCTGTGAGAATATCTCGCGCATCTTCTTGAATCCGGCGGCCGAAAGGGCGTTGAAATCCTCAATCCCGGCATCCTCGAAGACCGAGAAAACCGTCTCGACGAAGTTCTTTCTGGCCTCGAAGGAAAGCCCCTTCAGCCACTGTCTGACCGCCTGCTCCATCGAGCGGCTGGATGCGCTGAGCCTCTTCTGCGAGACGAACTTCCCGTCCTCGATCTTCCAGTAGAACGCGTAGTGCTGCATTATCCCCACGTTGGAGCTGGAGACTATCGTGTAGTCATCCATGTGGTTCAGAAGCATTCCCACAATCGAGGAACCGGGTATGAACGAATGGATGCTGTCCTGGATGATCGGGAAATTCTTTGTATTTCTGATGTCAAAACAGAATCCCGGGCCATCGAAATTGTAGACTGCCTTTATCTTGCGTACGATCCTCTGGTTGCTCTTTGCCGCGGCATAGATGGCCAGGTTGCCACCCTTCGAATGCCCTGCAAGAATGATCTTCCGCCTTGACGGATGACAGGAGTTCAGATATTTCAGAGCGAGGGCCTGGGAAGGGACAACCTTGCTGAAACTGGTCAGGCAGTCTTCCTTCCAACCGGCCACGGAAGTGTCCGTTCCCCTGTATGCGACAACCTTCGTGTCGGAGCCAATGTCATAAGAAGTCGCAGAGAACTGAATGCTGTTCTGAGGGTCGAATATCGTCTTGAAATCCCCTATGACCACATCGGAGTATCTGCGCTTCTGCGCGGCCTTGCTGAGCATCCAGGCACCGGTGACCGTAGAAACAAGCTTGACCAGTTTGTCGGGCCGTCTGAACTCGCCAAGGACCTCCTCGGACTTTTTGACAAGGTCGGACAGGTTCATCCCGCGACACTGCACACCCGCATCCGCCAGCTTCTCTATCTCAAAATAGGACAGCCAGGCGAACACCAGGGCATCAACCTCGGTGAAGGCCTCTTCTGAGAACGATCTGTCCCCCTTCTCCTCTATGTAGTCGTAGATATCGCTCATATGCGCCTGAGGCAGTCCTCCACCTCGTAGATTGCATCATCTATCCTTCGGGTGGCATCTGCGATTCTGGACTGGACCATGATATCCGCAAAGAAATTGTCCATCAGGTCGAACGCCGTCAAAAACCCACCGATGTCTATATCGAGGTCCATACGGATATCACTGAGCTCCCGGCTGAAACGCTGAAGGTCATAACGGGCACGGTCGATGGCCTGACGGGCACGGTCGATCTTCATGTGTTTGAACAGGGAGACGAAGGATCCGCCTCCCAGGATGTCCCAGACGCCCAGACTCCTTGCTCCTGCAAGCTGAGAACGGGTCTCTCTCAATGACAGTAGCGCCCGCTCTCCGGCATCAATGGCCTCCTGCCTTTCCCTTGTGTAATCCATGCTTCAAATATACCAGCAAATACAGGCATTTTAAGATATTTTTAAACAAATTTGGGAATAAAATAAAGGCCTTCGAAATCTTTCAATTCCGAAGGCCATAATCATTTTGAAATGCTTCTTTTATTTCACTGGTAAAGTCTCAGCTTTCATATACCTCTCTCGAGTTTCGCCATCATACGCAGTCCAGTCGGAGTTGTCAGTACTGACCTGAATGGAGACAACTTCATCATAAACTAAGCTTCCATGTACTGTTGCATCATGACCTCCGCCTATACCATAAGCAGAAGTACCTCCGTTCGCTGTTACTTTTCCTCCGGAAATAGAAACTGATCCTCCGTGACCCTGTGATCCACCTCCAATTCCAGCACCGTAACTGCCTCCATTTGCGATCACTTCACCACCAGTAATGGTTACGTTCCCACCTGCGCCACCATAAGAGGACAAAGTAAGGGAACGACATCCTCCACCACCGATTCCGGCTGCTTTATGAGCACCAGTTGCAGTTACTTTTCCACCAGAAATAAGCACTGTTCCGCCAGCATAGCCATGCTCTCCACTGCTGGCACCACCTCCACCGATTCCGGCTCCACCGCCACTAGATCCTTCAGCTGCACCACCTGTCGCATTTACAGTACCGCCTTTGATGGTCACACTTCCAGCTACCTGATTCGCATTACCTCCGATTCCTGCTTGATATTGACCGCCTCTGGCCTCCAATGTTCCTTCACCATCAATTGTCAGGGATTTGCCTTCAGGAACATTGATACCCTTTGTAAGCGTCAACGTCATTTCTTCGGGAAGAATGATTGTGGCGGCACTGCCATTGATGGAGAGCCTGTTGCTGTTTGTAACATTGCAGGCAATCGTATATGTCAGACCATCCTCTAACTTTTCTGTTGCAGGAGAGATGCAAGGAAGCTCCGACCACTGCGCATAAAGCGTAATGTCTTTTTCCGGAGTGAAAGTGTCCGTATCAGGATACTCAACATCACCATCACTGCTAAGCGACCAACCGGCGAAATACAAATCGTCATTGGTATAAGTGTTGAGTGCAAGTTTCCTGTCTATCTTCAAAGGTACATACTGGGGGTCCATTGTTCCGGTTCCGCTGTTGGCATTGTATGTGATTGTAACATAATCAGTCGGCTTGACTTCCATGAAGTGATAGCGGCTTCCTGTATACGACTCCGTCGGAATGCTTATGAACTTTGAGCTATCTTTATTATCACCTCCGTAGAGACCCTCAATTGAACCAATCGCAAGAGATCCGTTAGAAACAGTTTCCACGTTTCCATCGCCCCTGCCGATTCCAACTGTATTATTGCCACCACCGGTTGCTGTTACGGTTCCTCCCGTGATGCTGACCGTTGCTCCAGCACCTCCAGCATTAATATTTCCTTGGCCACCGCCAATACCCGCTGCACCTCCGGAACTTGCGCTACTAGAGAAACTTCCCTTTGCAACTACTTCTCCACCTGAGATGGTAACAATTCCACCATCACCACCAAGTATAGATTGACTGTAGGAACCACAACCGCCACCGATTCCGGCTCCACCGCTTTTTCCGGTTGCAGTAACTTTTCCGCCTGAGATGGTAACTTCTCCTCCATTACCACAATAACCACCGCCGATTCCGGTTGATCCAGTTGCAGTTACTGTTCCACCAGATATGGTCACTGTACCACCATCACAATAGGTACCGCCACCGATTCCAGCTCCACTAATTCCGATTGCAGTTACGGTTCCACCGCTGATGGTGACATTTCCTCCGTGACCGCCTTCACCGCCACCTCCGCCGATTCCGGCCCCGCCGTATTCTCCGCCGGTTGCAGTTACAGTTCCTCCCAAGATTTTTATAGTACCACCTGAACCACCCCAGCCTTCAGAGTAACCACCACCGATTCCGGCACCTTTCGTTCCACCTCCGGTTGCATTCACAATTCCGCCTTTGATGGTTACAGTTCCACATGATTTATCACTCATGCTTCCACCTATTCCGGCAGATGCATAATAATTTCCATTTGCATCACCAGTAGCAGTCAATGTTCCTTCTCCATCGATTATCAATGTTTTACCGCCTGTAACACTGATTCCCTTTTCAAGCGTCAGAGTCTTGCCTTCAGGAAGAAGGATTGTTACGGGTTCACTACTGTCAATCGACAACCTATTGGGAATGGGAAGATCATCTTGTATAGAATAAGTCTTGCCACCATCAAGTGTTGTTGATTCGGCAGTAAGATAGACTATATCAACCCACTGGGCATAGAGAGTCAGATTGGATTCAAGGGTAACTTTTTGCTTATTAGAATATGATGTTCCTTTTCCATCTGCCTGAGTGTTCCATCCGTAGAAAGAAAGAGTTTCATGTTTGAATGCATTGGCATTCAATGCTATGTCGAAATCTTTGGGAACAGTCTGCGGATTCATTGTCCCTTCTGCTTTGGCATCATTGGCATCGAATGTGACAGTGACGTACTCAGTTGCCTCGGATTTCATGTAGACAGGGCGATCACCGGCATACGAATCCACAGGAGCGCTGAGGAATGCAACATTATCCTTATCAGCTCCGCCGAAGAGACCCTGACCGGCACCGATTTTCAGAGTACCGTTAGAACCACCTTCATAGCCCCTACCGATTCCAGCTCCATATTCACCACCTGTTGCAGTAACTTTTCCGCCTGAGATGGTAACTTCTCCTCCATTACCACAATAACCGCCGCCGATTCCGGCAGCATAATTACCACCTGTTGCAGTTACAGTTCCACCTTTGATGGTGATATTTCCAGCACTTTCCGATTGACTACCACCGATTCCGGCACATCCATCGCTTCCAGTTGCAACCAGCGAGCCATCACCTTCGATGATCACTGAATGTCCATTACTGACTTCGAGACCTTTTGACAGAGTCAACGTCATGTCCTTTGGAAGAACGATTGTGACAGGATCGTTTCCGACAATAAGAAGTCTGTCTTTAATGGTCAGATTCGACTCAATGGTATAGCTCTTTCCTCCTTCAAGCTTATTGCCTCCGGTACCGCCATATGAATCATCGAGAACAATCACATCGATCCAAAGTGCATAGAGGGTCAGATTGTTTTCAAGCGTGACTACCTGTTTATCGGAATAGTCAGCTTCCTCTTTTGCTGTATCCGTTATCCAACCTGCGAAGGTAAGTGTCTTATGAGTGAACGTATTCTCAGCCAGCGGTACGCCAAATCCTTTGGGAATGGTCTGAGTCTTGTCTTTTGTCTGCTCTCCACCGTTCGGTTTGAATGTCACTGTTACATACGAGGTAGCCTTGGATTCCATGTAGACAGTGCGGTCGCCGGCATACGAATCCACAGGAGCGCTGAGGAATGCCACGTTATCCTTATCAGCACCGCCGAAGAGTCCAAGACCCTTGTTGATTTTCAGGACGCCATGTTCGGTGCTGCCGGATCCTGCACCTATTCCGATGCCACCACCGGAACCTCCGGTTGCAGTTATCGTTCCACCGTTGATGGTGATTGTTCCGGCGGATTCTCCGGAACTTCCACCGATTCCGGCGTCGCCTGTTCCGGTTGCTTTTGCATCCAACGAACCTTCACCTTCGATGGCCAGGGACTGTCCGGAAGCGACATTGAGACCGCTTGAAAGAGTCAGTGTACTACCCTGGGGAAGGGTAAGTGTCACCTCATCCGTACCATCGATATAAAGTCTCTTTTCAATGGTCTGATCCGATTCAATTGAATATCTCTTTCCACCTTCGAGCTTTTTGCCATCGGTACCGCCATATGTGTCATCAATCATTATCACATCTATCCAATGAGCATAGAGAGTGATATCGCCATCAAGTTCGATTTGAGCCTGGTTCTTGTATTCAACTTCTCCCTCCTCGCTCAATGCCCAGCCGTCAAAGAACAAGGTCTCATGAATGAACTCATTGGCATTGAGATTTCTCGGGATGTTGTAAGGGACGGTCTGTGTATCCATCTCGCCTTCTCCGCCGTTGGCAGAGAATGTGATGGTTGCATATTGTGTTTCCTTGGTTTCCATGAACTCGCAGCGAGCTCCGGTGTAGGAATCCGTAGGAAAGCTGAGGAACTCTGCAGACTCCTCATCCTTTCCACCATACAGTCCGAGGCCTTCTCCGATCTCAAGGGTTCCGGCTGATTTTCCGCCGTGTCCGGCACCTATTGCGATTCCTCTCGGAATTGAAACGGAAGGCTCTCCTCCGAATGCGTTGACAGTTCCACCCAGGATTGAGACGTTTCCGCCGTTACCCTTATTTCCGCCACCGATTCCGGCTCCGCCTGAGAGACCTCCTGTTGCCGTCACGTCACCGTCGATGATTGTGACGACTCCTCCGTTACCTTCTTTTCCGCCACCGATTCCGGCTGCGAAAGTACCACCTTTGGTGATGATTGTTCCACCGGAGATGACAATGGTTCCGGCATTCGTGTTCGGGCCTCCACCGATACCTGCAGATCCGACTCCTGCGGTTGCTATGAGAGTTCCGGAACCCTGGATGTTCAGCTCCTGACCCTCAGCTACTTCAATACCCTTCTCAACAATGAGAGTTGTTCCTCTCTCAAGGAAGATGATTACTGGCTTTCTTTCCTCTTTGATGATGGCATCACGCGAGGTGCTTCCACCTTCTTCAATGATGTCGGAAGCTGAAATCATGATACGTTCGGAAATAATCGTTTCCTCACCTGCTGTCGTATAGGCCTTGCCAGGAACAAATATGGTCATCTCTTCTGTGATTGTGTAGACCTCGGACCACTGGGCGTACAGGGTGACGCTCTCTTCAAGCTTGACTTCCTGCGTGTCGGTATAGGTGTCACCTGCTCCATCTGCCTTGGTATTCCAGCAGACAAAAGCATGTTCCGCATATTTGAACCCGTTGGCATCAAGGGCCGTCGGGGTCTTTTTCATGATTGTCTGTGTGGCAGTCGCTCCGCTTCCATTGTTGGAATCGAATGTGACTGTGACATATTTGTTGAACTCTTCATCAAGGATGTTGTCCTGATTACACGAGACAAACACCGAAAGAGCGACAAGTGCTGTCAAAAGGATTATGATGGCTTTCTTCATGCTTCTGTCTCCTTACAGTGAGATGTCAAGACCGACCTCTGTCTTGACTGCAAAGTCCGTGGAGCTGTCGCTCCTGCCCTTCTGGAATCCCAGCTCAAGGCCTGCTCCTGCAGTGATGGCAAATCTGTCGCTGATCCTGAATCCGGCATCGATGTCGGCCTGCAGGTCCACCACAGCCTGTCTCTTGTCTCCGATGGATCTCAGGGCGACTCCCGCTCCGAGCTCGCACTTGGCGTAAATGGCGCCGGAGATGTCGAACCTGTATCCACCGACCGCCCTGAAGGCCAGGACCATGTAGTCCTTCTCTAGCTCGTTGAACTTGAAGATGCTCAGGTCCAGATCCGCTCCGACGGACAGGTTGTTCAGGACCTCATATCTGTAGCCGGCCTTAGCTCCGTAGCCGTAGGTCGATCTGTAGTTTCCGCTTGAGGTCGACACGTTCTGGAATGAGAACGGCGATCCCTGAATGACAATGTTTGATTTTCCTGCATAGACGCAGCTGAGCGCTAAAATGCACAGGACAAGAACAAAGATGGTTTTCCTTGCCATAGTGACTCCTTTGTCTTTGATAAAGAGACTTCTGTTTTGCTAATTTGTTTAACTGTAGTTATTTGCTGAAGGGGACGGCAAATTCCGGCCGACCGGCCCAAAGATTGAGAATTCTTTAGTGAATGTGTGGATACTTCTATCCCTCGCACTTCCAAAAATACCTTTAACCCCAAGTATCAATGACAGTTATACCTTATAAATCCGGCAAAGAACAGTGGGTTTAGTTTTTTTTTAAAAAGACGGCTGACAGCATGACATGACCTCTATTGACAGAACCGGAGGCTCTGATATCTTGTGAGGTATGGGGAAAACAAGATTCATCATTGTAGGATCAGGGTGGAGGTCGCTCTACTATGTGAGGATCGCCAGGGCGTTGCCTGAGCGCTTCGAGCTCTGCGCCATGCTCTGCAGGACAGAGGAAAAGGCCCGCAGGATGGCTGCGGAAAATGGCATCTACACCACGATATCGGAAGCTGAATGCATGGCCATGAAGCCTGACGTGGTTGTTGTGGTTGTCAACAAGGCATCCATTGCCGAAGTCTCGGCCCACTGGTTGGAAAACGGTTTCTGCGTTCTCTCGGAAACCCCGGCGTCACTGGACCTTCCCATGCTGGACAGGCTCTGGGGGCTTCACACCAGGGGGTGCAGGCTTGTGGTCAACGAACAGTACCGTCTCTACCCGATATACAGAGCTCTCCTTTCCGTTTCGGAAAGCGGAATCCTCGGAGAGAAGAACTGCCTGAACTGCTCCCTTGCCCACGAATACCACGGAGCAAGCCTGATGAGGGCCCTGCTGGGACTTCACCAGTCCGAACAGTTCTCCGTTACGGCAAAGACCTATGAATTCCCCACCGCAGAGACCCTGACAAGGTACGAAAGCTTCACAGACGGGCACGTTACCATGAAAAACCGCACCGTGGCCACATTCGAGTTCAGAAACGGCAAAGTTGCGTTCTACGATTTCGACTCCGAGCAGTACCGCTCCCCCATCAGGAGAAACACCCTCCGGCTTCAGGGCGTCCGCGGCGAGATCATAGATAACACGGTCCATTACCTTGACAGTGAGAACATGCCCGTCTCGTCTCAAATAAATGTCAGCACCAGAAAGGTCAGAACATGTTATAACAATCCGAACCTCAGCATGGTCGAGGAAGTAACTGGAATAGACTTCGAGGGAAAAAACATATATGAGCCGGAATTCGGACTCTGCGGCCTGGCCCAGGACGAGACTGCCATGGCCACAATGCTGGAACGGACTGCCCTGTACGCAAAGGGAGGACTGTCACCCTATCCGCTTGAGGAAGCCCTGCAGGATGCGTATACGGCAATTCTGATGCAGAAGGCCGTTGAGACAGGACAGAAAGTGGAATCCGAGGTTCAGCCCTGGAATTGAATCCGGGAGGCTATCAGGTCGGCAAGGTCCTTCCTTGTCACAGCCTTGGTGTAATCTATCTCCATCCCTTCCGAAGCCAGACGCCTTGCAAAGCCCATGGCCCTTGTCTCAAGACTGCGATGTCTTGGAATAACATCAGCTGTATTTCCGAAGTCCGCAACCTTTCCATCCTCAAGGTAAACCAGAGTCCTGCAGTTTTCGGCTATGTCGTCGATGCTGTGGCTTACGATAATGACTGTCTTTCCGCTGTCGTTCAGCCTGTGAAGAAGTTCGAAAAGGCTGTCATGCCATCTTGAATCCAGGCCGGTTGCGGGCTCGTCGAAAACATAGATGTCCGCATTCAGGGCAAGGACTCCGGCAAGGGCAACACGCCTTTTCTCTCCGCCTGAAAGACGCAACGGATTGCGGTCAAAGAACGATCCGTCAAGTCCTACGGATTCAAGACTTTTCTCTGCAACCGAACGGGCCTGTTCTTCGGGAAGTCCCATGTTCAGAGGTCCGAACATCACATCCTTCAGGACAGTGTTCTCGAAGATCTGGCTTTCGGGGAACTGCATTGCAAGGGCAACCCTGCCTTCTTTCAGTATCTGTCCTGAAGACGGCTTGAGAAGTCCGCACAGAAGCTTGCACAAAGTGGTCTTTCCGCTGCCTATCTTGCCTGTTATACCAACAAAACCATTGTCTTGTATTGAAAATGAGACATCATCAATCACTTTCACCTGCTGTCTGCCATCTGATGGATAGCTGAATGAAACGTTCCTGAGCTCAATCATAGTCTGCCCACCTTCATAAGAATGACAACCAAAAGATAAGTGAAGATACAGACGTAGGCAGCCGCATCGTCATATGAGTATTTCAACGGGTGCAGTCTTGTCGGCTCGCCGCATCCGTAAAGGCGCGATTCCATGGCAACCGCAAGATTCTCCGCCCTCTCAATGGCCGAAACGAACATGGGGATTATCACGGAGACAGAAGCCTTTGTCTTTTTCACAAGACCACCCTTTCTCATGTCCAGACCGCGTGAGGTCTGTGCGTCCAGAATACGCCTTGCCTCCTCGGCAAGAATGGGAATGAAAGTGAATGCGATCGACACTATGGTGGCAAGATCGTGTACAGGAACCTTGAGGTGTCTCATCCAGGAAAAACCCGTCTCAACTCCGTTAGAGATCTCCCTTGGCCGGGTGCTCAGACAAAGAAGGTTGGATGCGAAGATGACTTCGACCACCCTGAGGCTGATCAGAATTGCCCTGAATACCCCGTTGGGCACAAGAATGATGTTCAACACGGCCACAACGGCCAGAAAGACGAATATCGGAAGAAGACCCTTCACCATGTAGCGCAGAGGAACCCGCGAAAGCCAGACCAGTGCGGCAATGCACAGCATTGTGAAAATGCAGGAAATAACGGACGATGAAATGAATATCCCTGCTATCAGGAACGCAACTCCACAGAGCTTTGTCCTGGGATCCAGAGTGTGAACAAACGAGTCCTGCCTGTAGTATCTGCCCAAGGTCACATCGCGGATCATCACACAGCCCCCTTCTTTGAGAGTGCCTTGAGAAGACCGTCTTCCGAAACCACTTCCTCCGAGACGGCCACATTCCGTTCCCTGAGCATGGAAGCCACGGATGAGGCAAAGCTTTCAGGAACAATCCGGACATCCTCCGGTTTTCCGGATGCAACCACCTTCCCGTCATCCAGAACCACAACCAGATCCGCATCCAGGGCATCTTCGGTATCCTGACTTGTCATCACAACAGTCAGTCCGTTCTCCCTGTTGAGCCTGTGAAGCAGATCCACAATCAGGTTGCGGTTCTCGCGATCCAGCATGGAAAGGGCCTCGTCAAGGATAATGCACCTGCCCTTCATGGCAAGGATTCCGGCAATGCACAGAAGCTCCTTCTGTCCGCCTGACAGTTCCCTCGGGTTTGAGAACCTCTGTGCCGTCAGCCCTGTCTGCTCCAGGACATCGGTTATGATCGAATCGATCCAGGATGGATGAAGGCCCATGTTCTCCAGGGCGAACGCGATGTCATCCTCGACTGTATCGCCGATGATCTGGTTGTCGGGATTCTGGAGCACAAGGCCCGCCGTCTTGCGGATATCGAAAACAGAGGCCTTGTCCGAGGTGAGATGGCCATCCACGGAGACCTCGCCCTGTGTGGGCAGGATTATCGCATTGAGAAGCCTTGCCAATGTGGATTTCCCGGAGCCGTTGGGTCCCAGGACAACGACGAACTGACCGGACCCGATGCTCAGGTCAATGCCTGAGAGGGCCTGCTTTCCGTTATAGCTGTATGATACGCCCCGGGCCTCAATGAGAGCCATTCTGGATCTTGTCCCGGTTGTCGATGAGGTATTTCTTCACTGCGAACAGAATTCCGATTCCCACGATTCCTAGGACGATCTCCCATGTATCCCAGCTCTTGATGAGAAGCTCACGGGTAAGGGCGATCATCAGGATCTCGATCACGGACTCGAGGTTCTGGGCGATGATGACGTAGACAAGCTCAATGCCGATGATTGCGGTGGCCGCAAACTCGAGCAGGTCGATCATCGCACCCGGCTTGCCGTTGATTATCGCTGTAAAGAGGTTGGGAATGCCGACAAATGAGACAAGCACGCCGCTTACCAGAATAATGGAGAGGAGGATCATTATCACGGAAGTGACCCAGTGGATACCCTTCTCGATAGATCCCATTCCGCTTCCGACTTCAAAGAAAATCGGGGAGAAAGCTTCACTTCTTTTCTTCTTCGGTTTCAGCTCCTGTTCCTTATTCTCACTCATTTTCATTCTCCTTCCAGACGAGCGATGACCACAGCCGACACTATGCCGATCACGACTCCCGAGACAACTCCGCTCAGAATCAGGACCGGTATGTAATAGGCAATGGCCTTGGTTTGAAGTATAAGGCATGCGACGGCAATCTGTCCAAGATTATGTGAAACACCGCCCACAACACTGACGGCCACAGTCCCGAACAATCCCGAACGTTTCAGAATTGCCATCATTGCAAGGGAAATCAGGGCACCGCAAAGGGAATAGGACATCGAAATGACTGAACCGAACAGAAGCGCTGAAAGCACAACCCTCACAACGGATATTCCCAGAGCAGCCCTGAAGCCCAGATGGTACAGGGCAAAGACTATTGCTATGTTGGCAAGGCCGATCCTTATTCCGGGAACAGCGAGGAACACGGGAAACAGGCTCTCCAGGTATGAGAGAACCATTGCAAGAGAAACCAGAACTCCGATCTGCGCTATCCTTCTTGTCTCCATGCCGTCTCCTAGAGTATGTAGTCCACACTCCGGTCAGATGATGTGACCGTGACAATCAGCTTGTTCGGAAGACAGACTATGCTCTGCCCTCCCCGGCTTATCCAACCCTGACGGACGCACTGCATGTTGGGGCAGTCCGCATCTGAGATCCGGGCCTTTCCGTCCTTGATCTCAAGGGTGTTTGTTCCGCCGTTCAGGACAAAAACCCCGTCCGTGTCCAGCGGATAGCTTGCAACGGTCTTTCCGTCGACCTCCACAACCACGGAGCTTCCTGGTGTGGTTTTCCTGCCGTTGAAAAACAGAAGGCACAATCCGACAAGAGCAATGGCCAGAATGAGAACGATGTCCCTGATTGCCGTATTCCTGTCAGATTTCACGCCTTTCATTCCTTACAGTTCCTTTATTTTCTTATCAAGACCTTTTGTATGGAGAATATGTCCATCGTTGCCTATCCAGATGCACTGCACGTTGTCAAATGACTCCACAAGGGCAAGTCCATCCTCGTAGCCCATGCAGAAGACAGCTGTGGCCAAAGCGTCCGCCAGACCGCTGTCTTCAGTTATGATGGTTACCGAACCGTGGTAGAAAGCAGGCCACAGGGTTTCCTTGTCTATCAGATGCGAGTATCGCACCCCTCCGAATTCCAGGAATCTCTCGTATCCGCCGCTTGTCACGCAGGAGGTGTTGGAGATTGTGACAGTGAGGGCTAGGTTGTCCGGATCCTGAGGTTTCCTGATTCCTGTCACCCAGCCGCTTCCGTCGGCCTTGGTTCCTATGCACCTGAGGTTTCCACCGGCGTTTATCACATAGCCTGTGACGCCCTTCTCCTCCAGAGCCTTAGCCGCGACCTCGGTTGCAAAACCTTTGCCCACCGCACCCAGGTCAATCGACGCCTCGGGGTCCGTGATCCTCACGGTGGAGTTCTTCTCGTCTATTTCCAGAATCTCGAAACCCATGTGCTTTCCGGCTTTCTTAAGAGCTTCTTCCGAAGGCAGGTGTTGGGGCTCCGCCGCTCGTGCCTCATGCCACAGGGAAAGGACGGATCCCATTGTTATGTCCATCTTGCCGCCTGTGAGATCACAGAGCCTCTTCGAGAAAAGAAGCACCTCTATCAGCCTCGGATCCACCTTAACAGGGTCCTTTCCAGCGTTGAGATTGACCGTGCACAGATTGTTCATGCCATCGTACTCGTGGTAGATGTCCATCATCCTGTGGTAGTCGCGCAGGATGTCCTCCACAATTATGCAGTTCGCCTCGAACGAAACAACGTCGTCACCTGCATAGCTGCTGACCATGGTCACGGTGTCGAAGTAGGAATACAGGACACGGGACTGGGTCTCGACCTTGGGCTTCGAACATCCTGCAAGAAGGACAATCAGAATCAGAGGAATCAGGATGGCGGCTGAAATCCGTCTGGCCATTGTTCACACCTTTATCCCAGAATCAACTTGACGGCCTCCGTCACATATTGGGACAGGGTCATCTCCTGCACACCTGCGACCTCGAAGCATTTGTTGACAGGAACAAGCACCTTTCTGGCGCTGCTCTGCCCCACGGCCTCGGCCATCTTGGGTGTGATCTCTCCGAGCATAGAGTCTGCTGCGATTATCCCTATGGGTCCGACAATCACATCGGCGGATCTTGCGGCGATCACCACCGGATTCTCGCCGGTAGCCCCGTTGTCAGCCCCTGCCTTCAGCATGGCCGATGTGGCGAGGGAATTGGTTCCTATTGCCAGGATCTCGCACTCCGTGCCGGTTGCACGGATCTGCTCGATGATTGTCTTTCCGATCTTTCCACCCTGTCCGTCGATTACAACTATCTTCATTTTGCCTCCGGGGTGCCGCTCTTGGCCTTCTTCTGGTACTTGAAGCGCTTGATCTTATCGGTCGGAGTGCGCTCGAACGGCTCCTCCTGAATCTCGACCTTGCCTATCCTGCTGAAAGACGCAAGCTTCTCGTTCACGCGCTTTCTGATGTTGTTGATGTAAATCTGGATCTGGTCAGTGGCAACAATTCCCTTTCTCTTCAGGGCCTTGATGTCAAGTCTGATCATGGCTGTGAGTCCGCCCGCATCAGCCACGACAAGGCTTTCAAGGACGTCTTCCTCCGCATTGATCAGGAACTCGATGTTCTCGGGATAGATGTTCTCGCCCGACGGACCGAGGATCATAGTCTTGCAGCGGCCGCGGATCGCAAGCCTGCCGTTGATGAACTCGCCTATGTCTCCCGTGCGGAAATAGCCGTCCTCGGTGAAAGATTCCCGCGTCAGCTCATCGTTCTTGAAGTAGCCCCTCATGACGGAGGGACCCTTGATTTGGATCTCCCCGCTTTCCGGGTCGAGTCTCACATCCAGGCTCTTGAGAACAGGTCCAAGCGTACCCACCACCTGGTCCTTGGGACCGCAGCCGGCTATGAACGGAGATGTCTCGGTGAGTCCGTAGCCCAGTGCATAGGGGAAACGAATCCTGTGGAAGAAGGCTTCTGCCTCGCTGTCGAAGGCGGCCCCTCCGATTCCGAAGAAGCGCATTCTGCCGCCGAAGATCGTCTTGACCTTCTTGCCTATGGCAGCGTAGACGAACGGGGCTGTAAACCAGTTCTTTGCATATTTTCCGAGCTTGGTTCCGTCCTTGAGCTTGGGAAGCAATGCCCTGCGGTAGATCTTCTCGATCAGAAGCGGCACGGAAAGCATGACTTCAGGCTGTATTTCCTTGAACGCCGGCATCAGCGAGTCCGTGCTGGGAGCCTTGCCAAGATAAACGATCTGAACGCCGTTGAGAATCAGCAGCACAAATCCGATCGTGAACTCGTAGACATGGCTCATGGGCAGAATGGACAGGGCCTTCCAGCCGGCATGAATCTTTATGAACGGAGTCGAGCACTCGTAGGCGTTGTAGACTATGTTCCTGTTGGTGAGCATGACGGCCTTAGGGGTGCCTGTGGTTCCGCTTGTGTAGATGATGGAAGCAAGGTCCTCCTCATGAGGTCTGAACTCCTCCAGAAGGGCAAGAGCTGCATTGTCCACCTCAAAAGTCGCGGTATCAGTTCCCTCAAGGTCCTTGAAGTTGTTTCCGTCAAACGTCTTCAGTGCCTTGGCCTGGATGTGGTGCATGTCATCCATGCGGATCAGCTCCACATCAAGACCTGTGGCCTTGGAGGCGTTTTTCGAATTGACGACCACAAACTTGGCCTCGCTGTGTTTGAGTATGCTCTGGACCTCATCCCTGCTGAAATTGGGAAGGATGGGAACCGCTATGGCCCCGATCCTGTTTATGGCAAGATATGAAAGGCCCCAGTTTGGACAGCTCTCACCCAAAATCGCGACCTTATCACCTTTTGATACTCCCTTCTTGAGAAGGAAAAGCGCTATCTGTCTGGACCTGAGAAGGAAGACGGGAAACTTCATTGCGCTTTCCGGCTCCCTCCAGGTGCTCACGGCATTCAGATGGGGAAAAGCAGAGGCCGAGGCCTCTATGACGGATGTAAGAGTCAGGTCTTTCAGCTTGAGCATCAGCTGATTCCCTTGACCTCGTAACCGGCATCGGTCACGGCTTTGGTAAGGGCCTCATCCGAGACGGGGCCGCTCAAAGTGACAATGGCGCATGCCTTCTCGTGGCTGACTTCCGCAGCCTTGACCCCGTCGATTTCCTCAAGGGCTTTCTTGACCCTTGCCTCGCAATGTGGGCACATCATGCCCTGAACTTCCATGTTTCTGATATTTTCAGCCATCGGTTTCTCCTCCACGGCATTGTTTTCGTTCTTTATCCTGTTTTTTCTTTTTCTGTCCCTGGACGGGTCATGTACCTTGCAGAAGTTCAGCCTCAGAGCGTTGGACACAACGCAGAAACTGGAAAGGCTCATGGCGGCCGCGCCGAACATCGGATTCAGCGTCAGGCCAAGGGCAACGAAGCACCCTGCGGCAAGCGGGATTCCGATGCTGTTGTAGAAGAACGCCCAAAACAGGTTCTGGTGAATGTTCCTTAAAGTCGCCCGGCTGAGTCTGACGGCGGCACAGACATCCAGAAGGCTGCTCTTCATCAGAACCACGTCCGCAGCGTCTATGGCAACGTCGGCACCGGCTCCGATAGCGATTCCGATGTCGGCTCTGGTGAGGGCCGGAGCATCGTTGATTCCGTCTCCGACCATTGCGACCATTCCCTCTTCTGCAAGCTTGCGGATGACGCTCTCCTTGCCTTCCGGAAGAACGGAGGCTATGACCTCGTCAACTCCCGCCTCCATTCCTATGGCATTCGCGGTGCGCTCGTTGTCTCCCGTGAGCATCACAACCCTCAATCCCATGTTCCTGAGCTCTTCGATGGCCTTCCTGCTGTCATGTTTCAGTTCGTCGGCCACGGCGATGATTCCGTAAACCCTGTCGTCCTTTGCAAACAGAAGCGGTGTCTTTCCTTCCTCGGCCAGTCTTTCGCAGGCTTTGACAATCCCCTTCGGAACGGAAACCTTCGAGGAAATGAACTTCAGACTTCCGCCCAGAACCTCTTTCCCGTCCACAACTGCCTTAACTCCGTTTCCCGCCAGGGCGGCAAAGTCCTGTGCCCCGGAAAAACTGATTTTCTCCTGCTCGGCCTTGTCCATGATGGCCCGTGCAAGCGGATGCTCACTCTTGGCTTCCATCGATGCGGCCATCGCAAGAAGTCCCTTCTCATTTGCATCCAGAGCCGGGATTATGTCGGTAACCACAGGTCTGCCGGTGGTGATTGTTCCTGTCTTGTCCAAGGCAACGATATCCACTTTTCCCGTCTGCTCCAGCGAAGCAGAGGTCTTGAACAGGATTCCGTTCTTGGCACCCACTCCGTTTCCTACCATGATGGCAACAGGAGTGGCCAGTCCCAATGCGCACGGGCAGCTGATGACCAGAACGGAAATACCCCTTGCAAGGGCGTAACCGAACGGTTGCCCGATGAAAAACCAGACTAATGTGGTCACAAAGGCTATCGATATGACAACAGGCACGAAAACACCCGAGACCTTGTCCGCTATCTTGGCAATCGGCGCCTTCGTGGCGGCGGCATCGCTGACCATCTTTATTATCTGCGAAAGAGTCGTATCCTCGCCAACTCGGGTTGCCTGACATTTGAGGAATCCGCTTCTGTTGATTGTTGCTGAGCTGACCTGGTTCCCCACTTCCTTGTCCACCGGAATGCTTTCACCGGTAAGGGCGGCCTCATCCACGGCACTTGAGCCTTCGAGGATGATTCCGTCCACGGGAATGCTCTCACCTGGGCGCACCACGAACACGTCGCCCTGTCTGACCTGCTCCACCGGAACTACCGTCTCCACGCCGTTCTGAATCAATGTTGCCGTCTTGGGCGCAAGCTTCATCAGAGCCTTGAGGGCATCGGTTGTACGGCCCTTGGATCTGGCCTCCAGCATCTTGCCCACCGTGATCAGAACAAGAATCATTGCGGCAGACTCGAAGTACAGGTCATGCATCAATCTTGCTGTTGCCGCATGCTCTGCGTTGGCCATGGCCGCTGTCATCTGAAAGAGCACAAAGACGCTCCAGACAAACGAGACTCCTGACCCCAGCGCCACAAGAGAGTCCATGTTGGGAGCCTTGTGGATGAATGCCTTGAATCCGCTTGTGAAGAACTGACGGTTTATGACCAGTACGATGGCCGACAGAATCATCTGGACCAGACCGATTGCAACATGGTTTCCGTTGAACCACGCCGGAAGCGGAGCTCCCCACATGTGGCCCATCGAGAAATACATCAGAACAATCAGAAAACCGATGGATGCAATCAGGCGCCGTTTGAGCCTTGGTGTCTCATGGTCGGCAAGCTGTTCTTCCTCAATGCTGTGGCTTCCTGCGTTTGCATATCCTTTTGTAGGATTTCCCTTCAGAGAAGCTCCGTAACCGGCATCCTCGACAGCCTTGATGATTGCGGCGCTGTCGGCAGACCCCTCGACTCCCATCGAGTTCGTGAGAAGACTCACAGAACAGGAAGTCACTCCCGGGACTCCGTTCACAGCCTTCTCCACCCTTGCAGAGCAAGCCGCGCAACTCATGCCTGTTACGTTGTACTGATCCATCTGACACCTCAGTCTGCCGGACGCATTTCCGTCACGGGCAGTCAACTAGAAGTTACGCACGGGCGCGTATAAAGTCAAGTGAGTGAGATATAAGTAATATATCAATTATATGCTCTCAGCCTACTTCAGTCTGACCGTTCCGGCTCTGCGGCTGTAGACGAATGTTCCGTTCGCAACCCCGTCCTTCAGAACCTTCTCCAGTGTCTCCCTGATCTGACGGCCTTTGACAAGGAAGCCCAGAGCGTGATTGGTGTCTGTGAAAAGCTCGTCCTTCTTCAGGGTTTTGCCGTCCTCAAGCTGCTGTCTCATGGCATTGAAGACCTCGATCTGCGGGAAATCCCCTATGGAACGGAAGGTCCCCTCCGGCATGTCGTCCCTCTTTCCGGACGGACGGAAATCATCATAAAAGCCAGTCTCAAGAGCCTGAAGGCGCATCTCAAGTCCCCTGAAGCTTTCGGGCCACAGGACAAGGTGCTCATTCCCGTCGCAGTCCAACTGAGTGGTGGTCACAGCCCCGGTTGAAACCAGAACCTTACGCAGAAACGGTGCAATCTGGCTTCCACGCTGGAAGATCGAATAGGATTTGAGGACCTTCAGTTCAAGAAAGTCGTCCACCACCGGACCTTCCTTCTCAATGACGGTCCTGAATCTGGATGCGATGTCCTCTGTGTCGTACGACGGAAAATCCTTGTAGGGAATCTCCTTAAGAACGAGATCTGCGCTTCTGTATTCCATCTGAGGTGCTCCTTGGACTAATGATAGCACATGCAATTGTATGCAAACAAACTGTTTTGATGTACAATCCCAGCCATGGAACTTTTACTGGATACAGCCAATATCAGACTCATCCGTGAAGCGGTGAGCACCTACCCAATCTGCGGGCTGACAACCAACCCGTCGATTGTCTCAAAAGAGAAAAGAAAGGACTTCTTCCCCCTGATGAGGGAGATCCGCGAAATACTCGGCAGAAACAAAACTCTCCACGTCCAGGTCACCAGAACCGACTGCGAGGGAATCCTCAAGGAAGCCGAGGCTATCAGAAAGAACATCGACGAGGATGTCTACATCAAGACTCCCGTCTCCCGCGAGGGCCTGAAGGCAATCGGAATCATGGCAAAGGACGGTTTCAATGTCACTGCAACCGCAATCTACACCACAATCCAGGGCGAGCTTGCTGCCATGGCCGGTGCGAAGTACCTTGCCCTCTACTACAACAGGATGCTGAACCTGGACATCGACGCCGACTCTGTCTTCAGATCAACGGCACAGGCGATCGCCATGTCCGGTCTGGACTGCAAGATCGTCGGAGCCTCGTTCAAGAACATCATGCAGGTGACCAACGTCTTTGCAGACGGTGCCGAAGCCGTTACGGTTCCGCCCGAGCTTCTGGATCAGGCCATGGCAAACCCCTCCATCGCGATTGCGGTGGACAACTTCAACAAGGACTGGAAGACAGTCTACGGAGACAAAGACATTGCACAGCTATAAAGCCTTCATAATCGACCTGGACGGTACCCTTTTGGATACCACCAAGGACATAGGCCTTGCCCTGGGCAAGGTTTTCGGAACAACCTTCACAGACAGCCAGACGGACAGGTTCGTCGGACGCGGACTTCGCAACGCGGTCAAGGCCGCAGCCGAGGAGATCGGACAGGCTGATGCCGACATCGACAACCTGACGGAGAAGCTCATCGACTTCTACAGGGAAGTTCCGGTCCTCTACACAAAACCCTATCCCGGAGCTGTTGAGCTTCTGTCCGAACTCAATGCAAGAAACCTTCTGATCTGCATCTACTCGAACAAGGAACAGGACCTGACCGAGACCATTTTGGGCATCTGTTTCCCGGGCATACGATTCTCCATGGTCGCAGGTATGCATGGAAAATATGAGTCAAAACCCTCATCTCAGGCCATCGAAGCTTTTCTCTCGCTTGTCAACGTCCCAAAGCAGGAAGCACTGTACGTCGGCGACAGCGAGGTGGATTTCAAGACAGCTTCAAATGCTTGCGTAAACTTCAGGATCCTGACAACAGGAACCAGATCAAAGGAAAGCCTGCTGGAAAGCGGAGTTCCAGAAGCCGCCCTGATCGACAGTCTATACTCTGTCAGAGATCTTCTGTAACAATTACACAGGCCGACAAGGCTGTCATTCTGAATTATTTCCTCTATTTTTTTGTTTTTG
>CADBOI010000153.1 GCA_902796335.1 uncultured Spirochaetales bacterium | reverse complement strand
GTCAGGATGCGGCGCTATTACCGCGATTCTGTCGTCTTCCCTGAATTTTAACTCTTCTACCATACCTTTTATCCCAAACATGGATATGTTAGCACAACAAAAGAGGTTTCTCAATCATGGTGTCGGACTCTATAAAATGCAGAAGACCCTACCGGTAGCCAAAAGCGACTCCCCCTTACACAATTCACATCAGTGGTCCGATTTCAGTCCCGCCCCACACATTGTGATAAGACAATCAGAGGTAGGTCCGTACTTCTCACAGTAGGCAAGATATGCAGCATAGTTTGCCGCCGTTGTATGCTCACAGTAAACACCCTTAAGAGCCAGAGCTTTGCGTGCATCCAGAATCTTGTCTTCAGGAGCATGGATGAAACGGATGTTGTATTTGTACACATACTCAAGAATCTCTTTTCCTCTCATGGGCCTGCCTATGGCAATTCCCTCAGCAATAGTATCCTGAGGAGTAATCTTCGCAGGTTCCTTCTGGCCTTGTTCTGCTGCACGGAGAATCGGGTCACAGGTTTCTGTCTGGAGTGCAATAATCTGGGGCATACGTTCAATGCATCCGCTTTCAAGAAGATGCTCAAGAGCATGCAGCACGCCAAGGAACAAAGTCCCGTTTCCCACAGGAACTACAATATTGGCCGGGATGCGGTGAAGTTGCTCATAAACCTCATAAATGTAGGTTTTAGTTCCCTCATAGAAGAACGGATTGTAAACATGGTTGGCATAATAGACACCTTCATGTTCAACCTTTTCCCTGCACACATCTGCACAATGGTCTCTGGAACCTGGAACAACGGTACATGTGGCGCCATGGGCACGTATCATGTCTATTTTCTTGGGACTTGTTCCGTCCTTTACAAAGACCTCACATTTAATTCCTGCCTTGGCGCAATAAGCTGCAACAGAGTTTCCGGCATTGCCGCTTGAGTCCTGAACCACACTGTCGACACCAATGGACTTGCAGTGAGCTACCAGAACCGCAGCACCGCGGTCCTTGAATGAGAGAGTCGGCATGAAATAATCCATTTTAAGAAGAACATTTTCATCCAGGGGAACAATAGGAGTCATTCCTTCTCCAAGAGTAATCCCTTTCCAGCTGTCATCTTCAAGAGCCATGAACTTACGGTAGCGGAACATGCTCCACTGGTCGCGGTCTATTGCATTCAAATCAAATTTAGGAGGTTTGAAATCCAGTTTCCAAAGACCGCCGCAGTCACAATGGGACTTACGTGTGCTCGTAAGTTCTCTTTTCTTGCATTCAGAACAATATAACTCCGTATCAGTTCTCCTTTTTTACTTTTGTATCTCGGCTTCTGCTTCTATTTCCTGAGAATCATTGACTGACAATCTTAAGAAACTTTGAATCGTTCATTTGCTCGTTTGTAACGTATTCACCATCATGGAACAATGCATATGTTGTAATCGGTGTAGGAACATTTTGAGCTGATTCTTTGGTCTCAATGTGAACAGCTTTGAATGGAATGCCATGGTCCTTTGCAGTCTGCTCTACAATAGGTACATACTTTGCATTAAATGGACACTGACTTGTGTAATAAAGGACATATCCATCCTCATTTACGTGTGGATGCTTGGCACACTCGTTGAATGCAGGAGCTTCCTCTTTGGGATTGAACGGCAGATACCATAGCTGAACACCGTTATCAGCCTCATCACACACAGAGAAGCCCTTGTATTTCAGATATTTCGGGTCTGACAGAAAAGGTTTCTTCTTAGCAGTTGCCAAGATACAAAGCCCTTTCTTTCCTTTTGCCTTACTATCCTCTATACATGCGTTGAGAAGATCATTTGAATATCCATGCCCCTTGAAGGATCCGGAAACCCACAGACAATCAATGTACATGTATCCGGGGGCATTAATTGGATTCCATGCATTCTCTGCTGGGATATACTCGATGAAGCATTTTCCACGTTCAGTGCTTTTCATGAAAACCAATCCTTCATCAAACCGTTCCGCCAGCCATGCTTTCTTAGATGAAACCTGCACATCCTTGTTGTTGGAAATAGCACAGCAGATATTCTCTTTATCCAAGTTTTCTTTTGTAAGGCGTATGTACTCCATACTTCATGATTGTACTACAACAATTACTAAGAGGGTCTCATTTTTGTTTTATCTCTTTCTACTGACCGGCAACCAAATAGCGCTGTGGTAATCAGGGTCAGTCTTTTCACCATGGACACAGTCATACCACTCTACGCTGGCAATTCCACGAGGCTTGTTTTCGTATTCTTCCAGCTTCCTGCGATAATAGTCTTCGTTAAACGTTATTATGCCCATACATAACCTTTCTTGAGCTTCATAATACCACAGAAGTCTGATGCCGTTGATTGGGTTCAAGCATTCAAAACATCTGTTAAGCTCATTCAAATCGTGTAAAACAACTTCAAATTGTGACGCCTTTTTTATTATTCTTTAGCCATGAGGGAAATTGAAACCAGACTTGCGACAACAGATGATGCAAAAGAAATCTTGGGTATTTATGGACATTATGTTTTGAATACCGCCATTTCATTTGAATATTCCGTTCCCTCCATTGAAGAATTCAGTAGAAGAATGGAAAGAACACTGGAAAAATATCCCTATTTCGTTGCGTTAATTGACAACAGGATTGTCGGATACGCTTATGCAGGTCCCTTTGTCGGTCGTGAAGCATATAGATTCTCTACGGAGTTATCTATCTATATCGACAAGAATCATCACAAGCAAGGAATTGGAAGACTTCTTTATAAGAAGTTGGAAGACACATTAAAAGAAATGGGGATAAAGAACCTCTACGCCTGTATCGGTGTTCCTGATCTTAAGGAAGATGAATACCTGAATTACAATAGTGTTCAATTCCATGAACATCTAGGATTTAAAAAAGTCGGCGAGTTTCACAGGTGCGGCTATAAATTCGACCGCTGGTACAATATGGCTTGGATGGAAAAAATACTCGATTAAAGCATAGTCTGCATACTTACATCCAACCGCAACATTTTTCATCCAAATCAACCCACTTTTTGGACGAAAATCAATCAATTGGATGAATGAAACAAGGCCTTATTGGTCAAGACTACCAGTTTTTACAGACATCGATCCATGAGACGAATCCGGAATACTTCTCCAATTCGTCAATTGACAGTTCAATCGCGCTGTTGCTGCTTCCGCAGGCGGGAAAAACCGTCACGAACCTTTTCAATGACTCATCAAGATAGACCGGAACACCGTCATTGACTGCAAAAGGACAGACACCGCCGACACCGTGACCGACCAAAGTTTCCACCTCATCCGGAGTCAGCATCTTGGCCTTGGTTCCGAATTGCGCTTTGAACTTGGAATTGTCAATTTTCGCATCTCCGGCGGTAACAATAAGAACAGCATGCCCATCCACCATAAACGAAAGTGTCTTGGCAATTCGACAGGGTTCACATTCCAATGCCACCGCTGCCAATTCCACAGTAGCGCTGGAAACATCAAATTCCCGTATGCGTTCAGCAATGCCGATTTCCGAGAAATACTGCTTCACTTTTTCAATAGCCATCCGTTCTCAAACTCCTTTCTCCTGTCGTAATTCTCTATCTCGGATGCAGACAAATCGCCTTTTCCATCGTAACGATAAAAGCGTCCGCCTTCAGCTATGAACTCCTGAATACAGTAATCATCGTCATCGGTTCTTTCTCCTTAAAAGCAGATAGCTGCCCTGATACGGAATAATTGGAATGGAATCAACAGTCTTCATGTATACCATGCGGTTAGAACCATCGTAATCTGTCCAATTCAAGTTGTCAGAACTGACCTTAAGCGAGACACCATCAAGATTCAAGGTTCCGTCCGAACCTTTATATCCTCCTCCAATTCCGACTGTTTCACAGTCACCACCTATGGCAACTACGGTACCACCTGAGATGGTAATTGTTCCACCGTCACCTTGTTGACCACCTCCAATTCCAGCTGACGAAAAACCGCCGATTGCACTCACGATACCGCCTGAGATGTTGATGTTTCCGCCGCTACCTGCTCCGCCTCCTATGCCGGATGCTGCTCCTCCACCGATTGCATCCACGACACCCCCGGAAATAGTGATATTGCCGCCTGAACTCTCGCATCCTCCTATTCCAGTTCCCGAATTGCCTCCTCTTGCAGTCACCTTTCCACCCGAGATGGAGATGTTTTCAAAGAAACCGAGGTGTCCTGCTCCTATTCCGGCTCCTGAGGAGCCTTCGGGTATTACAGCAGTCACAGTACCACCATGAATTAAAATGGTACCGCTGCTGACACCACCTCGCCCACTACCGATTGCCGCGCCATAGCTTCCATAGTACGAATTTTTAGTTGTCGCATTGATGGTTCCACCGTTGATGACAATAGTCCCAGTTCTTTCATCCTCGTTTCCGCCAATTGCCGCATCATTTTGACCAATGGCTTTCAGCACACCTGACCCATCAATGGTTATGGAACTTTCACCTGGCACATTGATTCCCTCAGATGCTATTAGTGTATATCCTTCCGATAGATACAGAGTGGCATCGCCCGATATTACAACCCTTTCGCTGATTGTCACATCCCTATCCAACGCATACGTTGCAGTCGTCCATTCTGTTGTGGATTCCTTCAATGCAATACCCCACTGGGCATACAATGTATAATTGTCGACAGATGGAATCACATCCCCTTTTCTGTATACCGTACCCGAGCCGTCCTGTTTTGTATTCCACACAGCAAGTCCATACCCGTCACGAGTGAATGGACAAGCAGGGACCTTTCTGTCCGAGGCGCTTATTCTTATGGTTGAACTTGTTCCGCTTCCGTCATTGGCATCCAAAATCAGATTGAATTCAGGATCAGAATCCCCGCAACATGAAACAAGTGCAAACAGAACGACAAACAATGCGAGAACGAAAACCGCCTTTCTCATGGTCTCCCCTACCGTTTTGTCCTGCAAAATACAGGAGCCGAAAATAAAACTACGCCGCAAAGGTTTGTTTATTCCTGATTTTAACATGTCTTAACCTTAATAATCAAAATAAAATATCTGAGTCAATTTTCACTTGTGCTACAATAGCAATACAAAAACCGAGTCGGAGAAGAATCATATGGCAGAGTATGGTCTGAAAAACAAAGTCGCACTTGTCACGGGAGTAAACAATCCACAGGGAATCGGAGCCGTTACATCACTTGCATTTGCACGTGAAGGAGCAAAACTGGTACTCGTTTACAAGAAAGTCTTCCGACCTTTTGACAACACCAAAACAGCCCAAAACGGTGTGGACAGATACTATGCGGCAAACGCCGGAAATGCAGATAAGCTGGAACACCAGCTGCAAGCTCTTGGTGTGGACTATCTCATTCTTGAAAGTGATATTTCAGAGGAAGCTGAAGTAAGGAAAATCTATTCAGAAGCCATTGAGCGCTTCGGCAAAGTTGACATCCTGGTCAACAATGCCGCAACTGATGACGAGAGCGGTCTTGATACCATAGAAAAAATCACAAGGAAGGTGATTGACGATACATTTGCGGTCAATGTCCGAGGAAGCATCATGATGATGAGGGAGATGATAGATCAACGCAACGACTTTGGGAGAATCATCAATATTTCTACGGATGCGGCCCAGGTTTTCGCCGGTCAGATTGCCTATGGTGCCAGCAAGGCAACCCTGGAAGCACTTACCCGCAGTGTCGCCCTCGAAGTTGCAAAGTACGGGATAACCATAAACTGCGTTGCCCCGGGACCGACACAGACAGGATGGATTGATTCCGAGTTAGAGAAGCAGGTTGTTCCGATAATTCCAATGGGACAGCTGATCCAACCGGAAGACATAGCCGACACGGTTTTGTTCCTCTCAAGTGAACGTGCGAGGTTTATAACAGGACAGGTGATTAAAGTATCCGGCGGACACGCATTGTAATCAGTACATCATCTCAGAACAAACTGAACAAAGCAACCGGAACTACCCTGTTTATCCGACTTCCGTAATTTTGGTATAGTGGAAACATATTTCATGGAGACTGCCGGTTATGATCAAAACAATTCTTTGGGATGTGGATGGAACGCTGCTTGATTTCGATGCCGCCGAGCGCGCCGCAATCAGAACTCTCTTTGATGCTTTCGGCTTGGGAGAATGCACGGACACCATGCTGGCACGTTACCATGAGATAAACATCGGCTTCTGGCAGAAGCTCGAAAGGAATGAGCTTACAAGAAGTCAGGTTCTGGTTGGAAGATTCGAGCAGTTCTTCAACGAATATGGCATCAACACGGAAACAGCCCCCGAATTCAACCAAAGATATCAACTTACTCTCGGCGAGACAATAGTTTATCACGATGACAGCCTTGACATCGTCAAGGGTCTGAAAGGCAAAGTCAGACAGTACGTGGTGTCAAACGGAACCATCGCCGCACAGACAAAGAAGCTTGACAGGTCAAAGCTAGGCGAACAGATGGACGGCATCTTCCTCTCCGAGGAATTGGGCGTGGACAAACCCGATATCGCATTCTTCAACAAAGTCTTCTCGGCAATCCATGCCGATGACCTTTCAACGATAATGATCGTGGGAGACTCTCTCACAAGCGATATCCTTGGAGGAATGAACGCCGGCATCAGAACCTGCTGGTACAATCCCGAGGGCAAGCCCCTGCCTGACACACACAAGGTGGATTACATCATATCCGACCTTCACGAACTGACAGATCTGCTGGTTTAACAGTTCAAAGATATCCTAAAAGTCCGTTGATTCTTTCACATCCAACTTATTTGTCTTTTTTTGATGCAAAAAGTTATATCGATATAACTCTTTAAATTATATTAATCAAAAAAGGTTATATTCACTAATGCCACACACGGCAATCTCACTCTCAATTCATGAATCATGAGTTTTCCTTACCCGCCAGCTTCAGGAACCTCGTATCATTTCCCGCGCTCGATGCTCTTGAGGAAAACCAGCCCGTCATCGAATCGGTCCGCCATTTGAGCATAAGCGGAAAATCGTTCTCTACGAAATCTCTGATCAGAATTCCGCCGCTTTCTATCCTCATCCGACTCTCCGCATGTTCCGAATTAATAACAGTTTATCCCATTTAGTGATATAATTCCACCATGATCGGTTATATCAGTTGTTTTGTTTCATTTGCACTCTGCACATTCATCTACATCAATATGGTCAAGCGCGAGGAGCCTGCGACACTTGGAAAGAAGAGCATCATCCCTGCAGCTCTTGGTTTCATCGCTCCGGTTTTCACATTTATTTTTATTCTATTGATAAAGATGCTGATTCTGGACATTGCAGGCGACTCGGTGGTCATCCGAAATCCCAACCTTGTCCTGAAATCCTTGGCCAAGGCATTTCTTGGGGCCGGCTTCACCGAGGAGTTCATTAAGCTTCTGTTTGCATTGCTCGCAGTTGCAATTGTCAGACCGAAAAACGTCTATGCCTATGCCCTTATGTTCATTGGTGTGGGATTCGGTTTCACGGCTCTTGAGGAGATAGTCTACGGTGGCGACAACGACCTTCTTTCGTTGGCCCGCCTTCCCGGTTTCGCCCTTCACATGGTGTTCGGAATGATCATGGGAGTGCAGCTTGGACTGGCAAAGCATAATAGAAAACATGGTACCGGCGGTTCTGCAAAGCACGTGTTGGCCGCCCTTGTCCTGCCGGTTCTGTGGCACACGATCTATGATGCGGCAACAGTTGATAACGCAGGTCTCGAAGCTGACATTGACATCGCTCTGGTGATTGCCCTTGTGATTGACGTTGCATCTATTGTTCTGCAGTTCATTATGCTGAGCAATTTCAAAAAACGGAGCAAGGAACTCTGCCGGATGGAATTCTGATCACAATCACTGATTCCCGGCAAACGAATTGAACCAGGCTCTTTCCTCAAATGCTTTCTTAACGGGGCCGGAGGGATTGTCCTGGGCAATTCCGACAGGAAGGAAACAGACCAGGTCATAGCCATCTGGAACATTCAGGATCTTCGCCATCTTGTCGCAGATCCTGTCATCATCGGTTATATGCCCCTCGTACCAACAGCTCTGGTATCCCATGGAAACAATCGCAAGCAGCATGTTCTGGATTGCAGCGGAATAGTCCTGCACACTGAAACATTTATCCCTGTATGCGTTTATCCTCTGAGTCAGGACACAGACAGCCGCAGGGGCAGCCTTTGAGGCAGGCATTTCCATCAGTTCATAGAACTTCGCCAGAATACCCGGATCATCCACGGCAATCAGCGAAGTCGTCTGCTTGTTGCAGCCTGACGGAGCATCTAGTCCGGCCTGCATGATCTTTCTCAAATCATCCTTCGGGACAGGAATTTTCTTATATTTTCCTCTGTAGCTATGCCTTTGTCTGATCGCATCCAGAACTTCCATATTGCCCTCCCCCCTTTATTTCAATCATGCCTTTCTCACCGGATGGCGGATCACGGTCTTCCATTTCTCCGGAGCGACTTTCCTGGCATCGGACATGTATATCTCATGATGCAGGCGCTTATCGCTGAAATCATTTTCATACCCGTTCTGCGCAAGAAATTCGTCCATCCTGGCCACCGTAGCAGGCTCGTCATCGAACGGACCATTGTGCATGATCTGGACACAGAGGCCCTCATCGATTGTCAGGAACTCCGAAGAGGAGCAGTCTATCTTCTTTTTTCTCTGAGCCGTCTCCACCGCCCACTTGAAATTCTCATGGTTTATGAAATCAGGCAACCTGATGACTGAAATCCAGTGGAACGAGGCCTTGTCGGAATAATCAACCCCCTCGATGCCATCCTGCCACCAAAAGCCCTCGAGCGGCGGAACCACATACTCGAAAAAACCATCGATTCGGTAGTCGGTCTTATAACTCATCTTCAGAGTATAGGCTACGGCGTAAAGAACACCTATCGCCTGCTGATAAGCTCCGCCCACCTCGTTGGGATTCCCCGTTCCCCTGACAGCAATGTAATTTGCCGGAGGAACCGTCACTATTTCCGGCCTGTCTTTAGGCAGATAGAATTCCTTGTACTCTTTCTTGAAATCAAACGTCATTCAAACTTCCTGTTATCTGGTCAGGATGTAATCCTTTTTGCTATCCAGGGCCCAGGTTCCGACGAACTGGTCAGGCTTGACTTTGTTTTCGACATCGTCGTTACATGACACAAAAATGCATGTAAGAGCCAGCAGAGCAATAAAAAGCAATGCGACCTTCTTCATGGTGGGATCTCCTGATAACTTGTTGCAGTCGGATTTGTTAGTGTCTGAGTATATTATTCGTCACAGCTGATGATTTCACAAGACAGTCTTTGATGAAAAAACACTCTGTCCATGATAACAGCCCGATAAAACCCATATGGACTTTCAAAACGCGAATGGCTACTATTGTGCGGTATGAGAAAGCATTATCTGGACAATATCAAATGGATAACAGTCGTGATTGTCGTCATCTATCACGTCATCTACATGTACAATGCCGAAGGTATCCCCGGCGTTGTGGGGAACATCACAGGCCTTGAGAGACAGCACTACGACGTCTTCCAGTACATGGTATATCCGTGGTTCATGTTCCTCCTTTTCATGATTTCTGGCATCAGCTCCCGATGCTATCTGGAAAAACACACGGAAGGTGAGTTCTTCAGAAGCAGAACCACAAAGCTCCTGGTCCCCTCCACAATAGGCCTTTTCGTGTTCCAGTTCATCCAGGGCTATTTCAATACCAGATTATCAGATGCCATGTATACCATGCAGAGTGTGCCGGCACCGGTCGCATATCTGATCATGGTTGCAAGCGGTATCGGAGCCCTGTGGTACATCCAGCTTCTCTGGGTATTATGTGCCCTGCTTATCCCAATTCGAAAACTGGACAAAGACAGGTTGTGGAACCTCGGTGCAAAAACCAACATCATAGCCATAATGATCTTTTCCATCCCGGTCTTCGGTGCGGCCCAGATTCTCAACACGCCGGTCATCGTTGTCTATCGTTTCGGATACTATGGAATGGCCTTCCTACTCGGCTACTTCGTGTTCTCCCACGACGAGGTCATCGATATTCTCAAACGATGGTCTCCGGTGTTTGTTCTTGTTGCAATCTCACTGGGAACATCCTTCTCATGGCGCTATTTCGGCCAGAACTATGCAGATATCCCTGCGAACAGATCTCCCCTGTTCATTTTCTTCGGCTACTTCGCCTCAATTGCAGCTCTAGGTGCAGGTGCGAAATACCTCGATTACACCAACGCCTTCACATCCTGGATGAGCCGGCACAGCTGGGGCCTGTATATCTTCCACTATCTTGGAATCTCCATAGTGGCCGTCGAAGTTGCCCAGAGCAACATCCTTTCACCGGCGCTGGTCTATGTTCTGACCCTTGTTTCCGCCTTCTGTACCGCATACCTGCTGGAAGCACTGATCTCAAGAATCCCCTTCTTCAGATGGGCCGTCCTGGGAATCAAGAAGAAAAAACCAGCAGTGCCGGCAGAACAGGCGGCACAAACCGACAGCCAGAACTGACCTTATACTACTTTTTAAATCGTGATTTCAAAAAAAGTAGGAAAACTCTACTTTTTTTGTTCCAGAGACTTAAAAAGTAGTGTCGCAGTAATACTCAACAGCATAATTCAACATTAAAGGGCATTTTTTGGGCAGTTTTTCACGCATTCCATGCAGAGGATGCACTCCGTCCCGTTCTTGCGATTCCTCGAATTGTCCGTGACATCCACATCCATGGGGCAGACACGCTTGCACTTTCCGCAGGAGATGCACTTGCCCTTGTCACACCTCACCCGGAAAACCGAGAAGTAGCTCATGGGCTTGAGAAACACGGTTATGGGGCAGATATACTTGCAGAAGGCCCTGTTGTCCTTGAAAAGGAAAGCCAGGACGATGCCCACAGCATAGTACAGGGCATTTCCGACAACGAACGCCCAGAACATGATGCGCTCGAGATTCCCCACATGCATGAGAAACAGAGCGGCAACGAAAACCAGCGAACAGACGAACGTGACATACCGGATCCACCCTATTCTCTTCCGGGGTCCGGACGGAGTCTTGTATGGCAGGAAATCGAGCACCATCGCCGTCCAGCATGCATAACCGCACCATCCCCTTCCGAACAGAAGCGGCCCGAAGATCTTGGCAACAGCGTAATGGATTGTCGCCGCCTCGAAGACACCGGTGAAAAGGTAGTACCAGAAACCCTCTATCTGCATGTTCTCATTGCAGATAAGGCCCAGGTAAATCAGCATGTACAGGCCGACCAGCAACTGAACCACACGCCTGGCATGGCCGTATTTCCTGATATAGAGGATCATTCCCAGCGATATGGAAATGCCAATATAGCTGAAATTGAAGAGATAGAACAGGTTGTCTTTCGTCAGCCACAACGTGACGGCAATCGTCTCGAAAACCGCCAGCAGAATCGCAGGCATGCAGTATTTCTTCATCTCACCCGTCTCAGTGCTCGTGATGGTGGAATCCCTCGTTGTCCAGGAACACGTATCCGTCGGCAGGACGGTAGGTCAGATAGACAATCGAGGCCGTAATGATCACTGCAAGCAGTATCCACAACGGCAGCATCTTCTGCGTCCATTTCTTGTTGGCGAAATCAAATGCCAGCAGGATGCAGAAAACCATTGTAGCCGTATAAATTATGATGTCCAGAATCAGAACGCTGATCCCGGTGAACGACTGGTATGTGGAGAACGCTCCGAGCTGCATCAGCATGGCCATGACCGAGCAGACCACGAAGGCGGCGAAGTACCCCTGGTTCTGTTTCCTGAAGCTGAGGATAATGCCGGCCGTGAGGAACGGATACCAGATCATCTTCATATGCTCCCAGCTGGTCTCATTCACAGGGAAGATGTTTCCCAGGAAATCGGCAATCATCCCTACGGGGATTGCTTCATGCACAAAATGCATGCATGTGCCAAGCACAACCATAAGGACAATGGTGATGGTCTTCTCTTTCCTGCTAAGCATAGAATCTCCTCCTGTGGCCAATATTCAGTGAATTATACCATGTCCCCGTACCGGATGACACTTCAAAAAACAGCTAAACCCGTTTACTGTCTGGAGAAACCAAGTACATCAGGCTCCACTGTTCACTATGGCGGCGTACTGCTCGTCGGGAATCATGGGAGACATGATCTCTTCCAGCATAGCCTGTGGAATCTCACCGTTTCGGGCATATTCGTGTCCTGCCTTCTTGATAAGCTCGAGTCTCGGACCTGTAACCGGTGCGGCCATAGGAGAGTTGAACATCGGACTTTCAGGAATGGTGATGATGGTGTGGTTGTTCGGGAAATTAAGCTTGAACTGCATGACCGCACCCTCGAAGTTGTGCTTGCTGTTTGGGAAACCGCAGCCGCAGACCATTATGTAGCGCAGATGCGAGAAATCAGCCTGCCCCACATGGTGGTATCTGTCCCCAACCTTCTGCATCGCCATGCTTGAGAGCGGAAGGACACGGTCAAGAAGGGCCTTGAGCGACGCCGGCATACCATAGCAATAGAGAGGGAAACTGAAGATCAGAAGATCGCTTTCCAGGATCTTCTCCAGAATCGGACGCATGTCGTCGTCATGGATGCAGTTGCCACCGTTTCTCATGCAAGAGAAGCAGCCCGAGCAGTACTCGATGTTCTTCTCCACTGTGTGGATGATCTCAATATCCTGAGGTGCGACTTCCCTCATTCCTTCCAGAAGAGCACGTGTGATGCACATTGTGTCGCTGCTGTCCTTCTTGGGACTTCCGTTTAAAACAAGAATCTTCATAGGAACGAATATAACACAGAGTCATTTACTAAACAATCTACGAATCGTAGACAGATCAGATGTCAATCTTCTTGCTTTCGTAATGCTCCTTGAGCTTCTGCTCCTTCTTCAACTGAAGCTCAGCGACGCTCTCTTTTGTGAGAGGATAGTAGAAAAGAAGCATGATACCCATGATTCCGAACATCACTGCCGGAATCAGAGTCGCAAGATTGTACATGGTCTTCAGGTTCTCGAGAGTCTGCACAGCACCCTTCTCGTACTTGTAGTTCATGCCGAGCAAGGCTCCGTTGACGCAGATGGCGGCGATGACCTGACCGAACTTGCGGAAGAAGGCGAAATACGAATAAGCCGTGCCGTCGTCCTTGGAACCTGTGGTCACGAAGATGTCATCCAGAGCATCGGCGGCCATGGCCCACAGCTGCATGACAAGGACGGTCAGACCGCATCCGCTGATGAAGCACAGTCCGAGGAACGGCCAGATGAGCTTTTCGGGACTGACTCCCTTCAGGAAGAAAAGAACCAGGTTCGCAAAGGATGCCAGGAGGACTCCGCTTGCCGTGATCTCCTTCTTTCCCTTCTTCTTCGCCATCTTTGGCAGGAAGAACATGAGGATCAGCATCGGCGAATAGGTGCAGGCCTGCGAAGCGAGGTTCATCCAGTTGGCATGGAAATAGTCGTTGAAAAGATACGTGTAGAAGCTCTGGGTAAACATCTGTCCGGCAAGAAGCAGCATGGACACAAGGCTGATGGACACGAACGCCCTGTTTTTGAACAGAATCCTGATGGCTTTGCGCCCTGCACCCTTCTCTTTGGGCTGTGGCTTGGTCTTCACCCTCTCCTTGTTGAGCTTGAAGCTGATGAACAGAAGGATCATCGCAAGAACCGAAATCGCCACAACACCCACAAAGACAGGCTTGTACATGAGATCTGTGATCACCTTGCCGTTCTCACCCATCACAGGATTCCCGTTTGCATCAAGTCGTTTTGCATAGGCGAAGCTTGCAAGTGCAAGGGCAGGAATCGAGCCTAAAGCCGCTCCCATGGACCTCCAGACGGAGAGCTTGCTTCTCTCATGGTCATCTGTGGTGACAACCGATGCCAGGGAGCCGTAGGGAATCTGAAGCGCAGTATAGACCATTCCGTACAGAATGTATGTGATTGTGGCGTAGATGCAGGTCTTTCCGTAGTTTGCAGGCTCTCCGAGGCCCGTCCATCTGGTGAACATGAGGATGGCGGCAACTGTGAGAGGAAGGGCGGCATAGAGGATCCACTTGCGGTATCGCCCGTGTTTTCCGGGTTTGACTGTGTCTGCAATACGTCCCATGATTGGATCGTTGATTCCATCCCATACACGTGCGAAAACGAACATGAGCATGATGAACAGAGGGCTCAGATGGAACACGTCGGTGTAGAACTTCTGAAGCAGTGTGGTCACCAGGGCAAAGGTGAAGCAACCTGCGGTGTCAACCATCGCATAACCCAGATAATCCTTTATCTTCAGCCCGCTGGTACGGGAGATATAACTTGCAGTAGAGCTCATTGCTTTTCCTCCTCAATCAATCTAAAATGATACCACATATTCTTCATACTTGTTAGTAAAAGAGGTAGAGGAAACTGTGAAGATCGAGCTCGGAGGAATCATAAAAGCATCTCGGACAGAAGACGGTTATCTTTTTGAAACTGAAACCGGACGCCTTGGAATCTGCTTTGTCGGCGCAGACTCCATTTCTTTCGAATACAGCATCAAAACCCACACCGTTCCCCGAAACGCAACCGAAGCCATCGATCAGATCTGCAATACAAAACGAGACAACAGCCCCACCCCGTCGGAATCCGCACTCATAGAAACACCGGATGGCTGGGCAATCAAATCCGGCCGCATGGAGGTCAGGATAGCCAAGGACCATTCCTCCGTATCCGTATTCAGAGACGGAATACTTGTCCACGGAGGCATGGCCGGCGGTAAAGACACTGTCATTCCCCAGTCCCAGTTCAGACTGGTCGGCGGCAGAGACCACATGACAGGAAGTTTCTACTTTGCACTTGATGACAATGACATGTTCTTCGGACTGGGCGACAAGGCGGGAAAACCGGACCGCAGGGGGAAGAGGTTCCGGATGTACAACAAGGATGCCCTTGGCTATGACGCTTCCTTCTCCGACCCCCTCTACAAGTCGATTCCATTCCTTCTGAGGTTCAACCGCTCAAACCGAATCTGCACAGGCTACTTCTTTGCCTCCCCATGCATAGACTCGTTCGACCTCGGAAAGGAAAGCCCTTTCTACTGGTCTGCTGACATCTGCGACGGTCCTTTCAGCTTCTACCTCTTCACCGGAGAAAACTACAGGGATGTACTTGCTCAGTACTGCGGACTGACAGGTCTTCCCGCACTTCCGCCTCTGTTTTCCTTCGGCTACCTGGGCTCATCCATGAACTATGTGGAGGCATACGACGCCCAGGCACGAATCATGAAGTTCTTCGAGGATGTCGAGAAGCACAAGATTCCCTGCGAGGGAATGTATGTCTCCTCAGGGTATCTGAAATCAGACGAAGGCCTTCGCCATGCATTTGTCTGGAATAGCCGAAAGTTCCCGGATCCTGCGAAATTCATCACAGACCTGCGCAAAAGAGGCTATCATCTCACATTCAACATCAAACCCGGAATCCTGAAAACGCATCCGGAATACGAAGAACTTGCAGAAAAGGGCTACCTCATCAAAGACAACTCCGGCCGTCCAGTTGTGGAGTATTTCTGGGGAGGGGATGCATCCTTCATAGACTTCACGAACAGCGAAGCCTGCTCCTGGTGGAAATCGAAACTAAAAAGCGCTTACCTTGATGCAGGAGCCGAAGGCATCTGGAACGACAACAACGAATTCGAGTTCTCAGACCCGGATCTTGACATCTGGAGAATCCGCACTGTCCTCCCCTGCCTCATGGCCCGCTCGTCCTATGAAGCCTGCATCGAGAAGAACCCGGGCAAAAGACCTTGGATCTACTCAAGAAGCGGCTATGCCGGAATCCAGAAATACGCCAGGACCTGGACAGGAGACAACAGCAGCAACTTCAAGACCCTGAAGTACAACCAGTATCAGGGAATCGGAATGGGACTGAGCGGCCTGCCGTTCGTAGGCCACGACCTTGGTGGTTTCTACGGCCCCGAACCAAGCCCGCAGCTTCTTGTCAGATGCTGTCAGAGCGCTATCTTCTAGAGCCGTTTTGTCATCCATTCCTGGAGGGAGGACGACAGGCCCACCGAACCCTGGAAGTTCACAGAGGTATTCTATGCAATCAAGTCTGCCCTGACAGACCACTACCGCCACATGCCCTACATCTACAACGAGGCATATCACAGCTCCCGTACCGGAGAGCCACTTGAAAGGATGCTCCTTCTGGAATACCCCGAGGACAGAAACCTCGGATCAGATGAACAGACCTTCATGTTCGGCAGAAGCGTGCTCAAGGCTCCGGTACTGAACCCGGACCAGACCGAGATATCGGTGAGGTTCCCCGACGGTGACAACTGGTACAGCCCCAAGACCGGAACCCTGATTCCCGGGGGAGAACAAAGGACATTCCCGACACCTTTGGATTCAACCTGGTATTTCTACAGAACGGCAAGTGTCATTCCCCTTGCGGAACCCGAGAAGCTTACAACAGGCTACTTCAGAGACCTGACCATGCTCGTCCTTCCCGGAACAGGAGATGGGAAAGAGGAATTCACTTACGAGTATTTCGAGGATGACGGAGAGTCCGCAATAACAGACAACAGCCACAACATCTGGCGAATTACCGTCAGCTATGACGTCAGAACCTGTACAGGAAGTACCCGCATCAACCTCATACACTGCGGCAACAGTAGCACCTTGAAAAACAGGAAGGTCACAATCGCATTCCCTGAAGGATTTTCCGGTACGGAAACAGTAGAGGCCGGAAAACTCGACGGAAAGGTTATTTCTTTTTCGGGGAAATACATCCTTTGAAGAATGAGGCCCACTCCCCATCTGCTCTGTAGAACACGGGGATGCTTCTGTCCTCAATCTTTGATGGAATGAAGTACTGCCCTGCTCCATATGTCTTTCCGGTGAAGAGATGTACCCATCTGCCCTCGGGAAGGCACACATGTCTGCCTTTGGCACCCTTCTTCATCACAGGAGCCACCAGAAGTTCAGGACCCAGCATGTACTGGTTCACGCAGTTCAGAGCCCAGGACTCGCTGCTGTACCAGTTCATCGGCCTCATCAAGGAAAGACCCTTGTCCCTGTTTTCCTTCTCACAGAAGACAATGTAATCCTTGAGCCTGTAGTGCAGGTCAGCCCAGTATGCCATGTAGTCCAAAGTATCGCCATCGGAGTCGAACTGCCAGTTCGTCTGTGGCCTGTTGCCCTCGTGTGTGCGCATAATCGGCGTGAAGCAGCTCATCTCAGTCCATCGCAGAAGAAGTTCCTTTGTGCGTTTCAGCCATGCGACCGTTGTGTAACCGCCTATGTCGCTGAAGCTGATTCCGTGTCCGCTGTAGGCAAGGGAAAGGGCAGCCGGAATGACGGATCTGATTCCGTCGTCACGTGACCAGTCAACGTTCTGGTCACCGGCCCAGATGCTCTGCGCATATCGCGGGCTCATGGCGTTGCCGCTTCTCATGAAGAAGATGATCTTGTCCAGATTTCCCGTCTCTTCAAGAGCCTCATGGTTGAGCTTTGCCCAGAGTCCGGGCCAGAGGTTGTGGGCCTCGGTTCCGCTTATGCCGCTGTGAACCACAGCGTCGGTGGGAAGATATTCACCGAAATCCGCCATCCATCCGGCCGAACCGAAATAGATCATGTTGGCCTTGATCTTCTCCTTGTACCAGATGTAGGCATTCGGATTGGTCAGGTCCACATGGCCGCAGTCGAACTCGCCGAAATCGATGAAGTAGTCCTCACCCGAGGAGTTCTTAACAAGATAGCCCTTCTCCACAGCCTCGTTACAAAGGCTCTTTCCCTTTATGAGATATGGATTTATGTAGATTGTAAAGGCAATGTTACTTTTCTTGAGTTCTTCAATCCATTCATCAAGGCCCGGATACATCTCCGGATTCCACTTCCAGTCCCAAAGAACTCGCTTTCCGAACGATGTGACGATCTTCCCCGACCAGTCCTGGGCCCACAGGCCGCAGACGCGCACATTGTGGGACAGCGATTCCTCCAGCTTGGCACGAACCGTCTCCGTACCGCCCTGCACTCCCAGGATAATTCCGTCATGGACCCATGAGGGAAGCACATCCTGACGCCCGAGTAGCAGGCTGACCTTGGATGCGGTGTCCATAAGGGAAGAACCGAAACCCACTGTGATCTTTTCAGGCAGGCTGTAAGAGAACACGTCATGGAACCTGTTGGATGAGAAATCCAGAACGCTGTAGTTGAAGCTGTGTACATGGATGAAGTAGTTGAGGCTCGAGACGAACGTAGGCTGAGGATAATAGGTCGTATGGTATGCCCCGCCGGCCTTGTCATGAAGCTCTGCAAGGAATGTTAGCGGCCTGTTGTAACGCCTTCCGACACCCTGCTCCCTTGTCATAATCGGGAACCTGTGTCCTCTGAGGTTGAAATAGGAGTACTGCTCTCCGCCTCCGAAGACGGCCTCGTGATGTTCTGCGGCAAAACGTATCAAAAACCTGTTCCATGAACCTGAGACCAGAGAGAGCTTGAGTGTAAGAAAGCATCCCTCGACCGATGAAGAAAGCCTTATCTCTGTCCCCTCAGAGCTATAGACAGCCCCGTCGGGAGTCTCCGACACATTCAGCGGAATCCAGCTGACCTTTTTCTCGCGTACCTTGAAATTGCCCCTGTACATGCTGACGGAGCTTTCACCGTTTCCTACCAGAATCTCCGGAAGCACGAACGTCCTTCCGCAAACAGACTTGCTGATCATGTCCCCTTCTTTCATCAGCCCTTGACGGCTCCGGCTGTCATGCCGCTGATGATCTTGTCATGCATAAAAGTATACACGATTATAGTCGGAAGCATGGTGATTACAATAGCTGCCAGCATACCGGTATAGTCTATGCTGAACTCCGTCTGGAAGTACTTGATTCCCAGCTGGATTGTCCTTGCCTTCTCCGAGATCGTCAGGATCATGGCATATGTGAACTCGTTCCAGCAGTAGATGAACACCAGTGTTCCGGCTGTGACAAGACCGGGCTTGGTCAGCGGGAAGATGATCTTTGTGAAACGCTGAAGGAACGAACATCCGTCTATTGTGGCACTCTCCTCCAGCTCCTTGGGAATCGTGGACATGAAACCATGCACCAGGAAGATGGAAGTGGGCAGATTTATAGCGGTATATGTCAGGATCAGGGCACCGAGGGTGTCATACAGATGCAGGAAGTTGTTGATCTTCATGATCGGGACCATCAGTGCGATGATGGGAATCAGGACTCCCGAAAGCAGGAATGTGAGGATCAGGTTGTTCCCTCTGAACTTCTCCCTGGACAGAGCGAATGCGGACATGGCCGCAACAACAAGGTTCAGTGCAGTAGTGACAATGGCCACTATGATCGAATGCAGGAACATCCTCGGCAGATTGCTGATCGAGAACGCATTCCTGTAGTTCGAGAACTGCCAGACCTCAGGCAGTGCGAACGGGCTCTTGATGTTGAATTCAAGATTGGTCTTGAACGACGAGATAAGGATCCAGACAAGCGGAAGGATCATGAACAGCAGGAAGAAAATCAGGAAGAACCACTTGAAGAACTTCGCAAGGATATCGACCGGTCCGAGTTTTTTTGTTGTATTCATTCCGATGCCTCCTTACTTTTCCCTGCTCAGGACTGAGCGGATCACACTTATCATGATTCCTCCGAGGAGGATGATCGTAGTTCCTATCGAGTTGCCTTCAGCCCACTTGGCCGAGGACAGCTTTGTGTAGAGGAACGTTCCCATGGTCTCTGTCACGTGGTTGGGTCCGCCTCCTGTGAGGAGGTATGTGGATTCGAAATGCCTGAATCCGTACGCCATGGCCAAGGTTATGGCCGTGATCAGAACGGGCTTGAGCATAGGAAGCGTGACATGTATCTCCTGCTGCCAGACGTTGGCTCCGTCTATCATGGCAGCTTCATACATGGTGTCGTCTATGCCGAGTCTGGATGCGAAGATGATCACCATGAAATATCCGAAATAGAAGACCTGCTGGACAATGACGGCTACCAGTGCCGTATTCATGTCACCCAGCCAGTTGGTGCCGTTGTTGGCACTGAAGATACCCAGAATGGCGTTGAGGACGCCGTTCGTCGGGTTGTAGACAGCCTTCCACATCATTGCAAGGGCGGATCCCGAGATGACGGTGGGAAGGAAGTAGACTGTTCTGAACAGTTTCCAGCCCTTCGGCTTGCGGGCAAGTACAAGGGCCATGGTCATTGCAATGGGAACCTGAACAAAGGCCAGTACGAACGCCCATATGAAGTTGTTCCTTATTGCTTTCAGGAATGTAGGATTCTTGAAGAGGTTTGAATAGTTCTTGAAACCCGCGAAGTGCATGGTCCTGAAGTTGGACCAGTCCGTCAGACTTGTGAATATGACGGTGAATATGGGGTAAATGAAAAACAGTCCGTAAAGAACAAAGGCCGGAAGAAGGAAAAGCAGTATGCCCTTCCAGTTCCTGTTGAATTTCCTTTCAGCTAGATTCCTGCTCATAGACATTCCTTGAAAACAAGACAGGGACCACCGAGGGCCCCTGTCTTGCGAAGATTTGAAATCACATCACATTTGCGATCTGTGCGACGAACTGCTGCGGTGTGAGAGCGCCCTGGATCATGGCTGCGAGAGCCTGACCGAACTCCGCTACGACATCGCTTGTTCCGATGCAGTTCTCCCAGTAGGCGATGAAGCCGGAAGCCTCATTGATTCTTGCCTGGAGGTCCTTTGCGAGCTTGGAGGAATTTGCCAGAGGCTCGTACTTGACTGCGAGGACAGAACCAGCGTTGGAGACAAGCTGTGCGTTCTGAGCTGTTGTGAAGTACTTAAGGAACTCGATGACAGCGGCTCTCTTTGCGGGATCCTTTGTGTTTGCTGCGGCAAGGTTGGACTGGACTGAACCGATCAGGACGTCTTTGTAGTTGATTGTCGGGAAGAATGCGAACTCTGTTGTTGCCTGGCGTGCATCGTCAAGGTTTGCAATCCACCACGGTCCGTTGAGGTAAGCTGCTGTCTCTCCGCCCTTGAAGTGGCTGTTTGCGACAGGAGCTGTGGCTCCGATGACATCCGGAGTCGTGTACTCTCTGACCATCTTGCAGAGGATCTCGGCTGCCTGGACGTAGACAGGATTGGTAGCCCAGTCGTTCTTGATGTTGTCGAATGCACCTGCACCGCCGATAGATCCGCAGATGGATGTGTACCAGAGCATTGAGAACCATGCGTTAGTTCCACCGGTCATCTGAGCTGTTGCGTAGTATCCGGCCTTGGTGACCTTCTCGCACATTGCCCAGAACTCATCCATTGTCTCGGGAGCTTTTGTGATTCCTACGGCGTTGAGGATGTCCATGTTGTACCAGATTGGGACATAGGCCATCTCGTAAGGAAGTGACTTTGTCTCGCCGTTGATTGTTGTTGAAGCGACAATGCCCTCTGCGAACTGTCCGCCCCACTCTCCCTTGAGATCGGCTGCGAAGTCCATCAGGAGGTTGCTGTCATAGTATCCGTAGAACTCTGCCTGCGGCTTGACGGAGAAGATGTCCGGCGGGTTTCCGGCACCGAGCTGTGTCATGATCTGAGTGAAGATGCCGTCGGCATCGTTTGTTCCCTCGAGGGTGACATGGATCTTTCCGGCATGAGCCTCGTTGAAGTCCTTGACGATCTGCTCGACATACGGACCCTTTGTATCGGTTCCTGTCCACCATGTGACGAACTTAAGCTCAACTTCTTTGTTTGAACTCTCTGAAGAGCCCTGTGCAAACGTGAATGAAAGCACAAGAGCGAGCATCAGAAATGCGATTGTGAGTTTTTTCATCTTTTTCTCTCCTTTTTTTATCGATGAAGAAAAACAATTATTTTCTTACTGAAAGTATCACATGGCAATTTACTTTTGTAAAGAAAAAAACGCTTTCCGAACAGCGTGTTTTGATATTAGAATCTAAACTATGATTACCAACGACAGCATTCAGACAGGCATCGATCCGGTAAGGGCAACGGATATCAGACACAGGAACATCATGGCCGTTCTATCGGCAATCTATGCATCAAGAAACCATGGCGGGGCGTCACAGTCGGACATTGTCACAAACATAGGTCTTAAAGCTCCGTCGGTCTTCAGGGTTTTCTCCTATCTTGAGCAGAACGGCTACATCACACCCTGCCAGTCCTCCAGGACCATACCCGAATCCCGCAAGGGCCGCCACCCTGTCTACTATACCGTCTGTCCTGACGCTGTCTATTCAATAGGAATAGAGTTCTGGTCCTCATGCCTCTCGCTCGGAGTCTTCAACTTCAACCGCCAGCGCATCTACTCCCACATGGAGATGCTGGACGACAGCGTAGATGCCGCCAAGGTTGAGGAATTGATCTGCAGCCTGACGCGCATGGCCGTTTCCGAACTTGGGATTCCCGACGAAAAGATTGCAGGAATCGGAATCGCCGCTCCCGGAAAGGTCAACGTGGCCACCGGTTCCGTCGTCTATTATTCCAGAATTAAGGGAATGGAGAACTATCCCCTCAAGGAAGCCGTGGAGAAGAGTCTGGGCTACCGTGTTCTTGTCCACAACAACTGCAGCGCCTTGGCCTCCTCGGTATACAGATACGGCGACAAGGATCCGGGAAAGGCAATGTTCGCCTTCCTAGTCAGAGGAGGAGTAAACGGAGCCATGGTCTCCGAGAACGGCATCTACACAGCCGCCGACGGAACCTCCCTTGAGGCCGGACACATTCCCGTAAGCTTCGACGGACCGCTCTGCAGCTGCGGACTCAAGGGTTGTCTTCAGGCCTATATGCTGGAACTGAATGCCCAGATTGGCGGAAAAACCCAGGATTCAGTCCTGTTCTCCTCGATTACGGACATCAAGGAACCCAAGGCCGATGCAATCCTTGAAAAGGCGGCTTTCTATATGTACTCGGGAATGAAGACCATCCAGAGATCGCTGTCTCCGGATTCGTTCCTCATAATCTGTCCGTCTATCTTCGTGGCCGAGACCCTTGCCGAAAAAATCAGGATTCTTTACAAAGGCGCCAGGGACTATTTCCAAAACAGGATACCCAGCGTGTTTGCAATGGCATATGACAATGTGGTTGCTCAGGCTGGAGCATCCGACCTTGTCATAGACGCCTTTTTTGAATCTTAAACCAATAGGAATATGCCTGTTACCAACAAACAGGCATAAACGACTACTGAGAAACCCTTATTGTTGACTCTTCTTACAATCAGATTTCCGGCAATGATTCCTCCAATAACAAACGGAATCATGACCAGGGCAATTCGCAACATCTCTGTGGTTATCGAGCCGTCAAGAGCATAGGAAACTGTCAGAATCGAGTTGAGCGTCACCCACAGCATGCACATTGTCGAGCGGAAGCTGTCCCTGTCCTTTATTGCGGACGAGGAATAGATGATTGCAAGAGGTCCGCCTGAGGAAAACATTCCGTGAATCACTCCGGCTCCGACCAGAGCAAGGTAGGAGTACCACTTCACATCGGCCTTCTCCCCTTCCTCTGCCGAACCCCTGCGGCGGGAAAGGATGTAGAACTGCACAAGCCTGAACACTGATACCGCGATTATGAAGCACGCAAGTATCTTCTTGAGAATTGCCGTATCCACCATGGACTGAAGGGCCCTTCCCACGAACAGGAAAGGGAACATCAGACCGACAATAATCAGGTAGTTCTTCCAGTCTATCTTCCTCCAGTTCCTTATGATTACGGAAAGCTGCGGGATTATGGCGATCATGGTCAGGATCACAACCCCCGTATGCATTCCAAGAAGCGCTGTGACGAACGAAACCGCAGTCACGGCTCCCCCGAAGCCCGTTATGACCTCAAGCGTGAACGAGAAGAATACGACTATGCCGGAAAGAACTGCCGCTGACATATCAGGATATGGGATTCACCCTGCGGTTCTCGCCCAGAAGCCCTATATGGACTCCCTGGCTCACAAGAGGCTGCCAGTCCTTGTGGGTGATTATGTACTTGTTGGACATGTGTAGTATCCCGGATTCCGGATCTCCGTTGGCCTTGATTGAGGCCTTCAGGTCAGGATCGATCGGGCTGTTGGTGCCCATCGGAAGGATGATCACTGTCTTGTATCCGTTTTTATCCACTTTACAGGGTGCAAGGTGCAGAATCTCCGGCTTAAGGAGAAACGCACATCCCTTGGGAATGTAGAAGACTTCGGCCTTTGAGGAATCAACATGGTCAAAATCAACCAAATCCTCGGGAAGAACCCACCACATCAGACAGTCTGTGATGGCAATGGTCAGCTCCGGACCCTTGTGGTACTCGCATCCGTTCATTGAGAAGTTGGGGCCGTTGCAGTAACCTATCTGAGGAACAAGACCACCGTAAAAAGCACAAAGAGCCTCGTCGTTCTCCTTTGTGTGCAGTTCAGGGATGTCGGCGACATAAGTGTTGCGCTCGGGAACGGTGGTGGTGCGGTCTATGTATGCGGCTATGTCTTCAAAAACCGGGGAGTTGACCACACGGGCGTAACGGGAGAATATCTTCTCGTCAACCGTGTGGATCACAAGACCCGGATTTTTCTGTCTGAGAAGCGACAGCCTGTCCATCAGCAGAGCTCCTCCAGAAGCGGATAGATGTTCTCCTTTGTGGCAACCGGAAGCTGGTTCCACATCTTCGGATCGTCGAACGAACGCTCGAAGTTGCAGTCGATCTTGTCCGGAGTAAGCTCGATGCCAAGGTCTGAGAACTTCTGCGGCTGTCTCAGGTATACGGTAAGCTCGGCCACGTCCTTCTGAAGGGCGCTGACAAGCTTGTCCACAGTCCTCAGCTGCGGATGGAAATGCTTCGATACCTTGGCAAGATACTCCTTTGTGCAGTCATTCTGACATGCCAGAGCGAACACACCGTTAAGGGTGAACGCGCAGGCGGTACCGTGGGGCACATGCCATGTCTCGCTCAGGACAAAGCTCAATGCGTGGCCTGCTGCGGTTCCCGTAAGGTTGAATGCCATTCCGGCTACGCAGGAAGCATGGAGCATGCGTTTTGCAGCCCTATATGCTGCCTCGTCCACAGGCTTTCCACCTATGATTGCAACACTTGAGTCGTACATGGTGCGGATATTTGAAAGGACTTCTATTGCGGCTTTGACCGAAAGCTCAAGGGTCTCCGGCTCAGAGTTCCTGTTCCAGATGGACTCAAAGGCATGGTCCAGAGCATCAAGACCTGTCGAAGCCACCAGTGCCGGCGGAGCCTTGACGACGAAGTCCTGGACAAGGACAGCCTTGTGAGCGTGCATCAGAGGAGATCCCAGTGTGTACTTGCGTCCGTTTTCAGATGTGTACACACCGACCTTTGTCACCTCGCTTCCTGTTCCCGCGGTTGTGGGAAGAAGGATCAGAGGTGCGCAGCGCTTCTCTATCTTCCGCTTTGGAGAGTTACCCAGATAATCGTCCAGAGCACCTCCGTTGGTCCTGAGCATGGCAAGTGCCTTGGCGCTGTCAAGAACGCTTCCACCGCCGATTCCCACTATGACGGAGCATGTGGAGAATGCCTTGTCACCGAACATCTGCATGATGTCACTTGTACGCGGATTTGGCTGGACGTTGTCAAATACAATAGCCTCATCCTTGGAGAATGATGCAATTAACCTTGCTTTTGACTCAATCGGGGCATTGTCAGTGACAATTGCTATCTTTCCATCCGTACCGGAAATACGTCTGAGAACGGCTTTTGTGATGTGCTTGCACTCAATGACCTTAAGCGGACTGAGCGGGGAACTGATCATTTGAAGTTCTCCTTCTCAATGTCCTCGACAATGTGGAAGTTCTTGGTCAGGAAGTCCTTCTTGAACTCCATCTTCTGTGTGAACTTCATGGCAAGCCATGCATCCACGATCTCGCAGCCAAGAAACGGTGCCGTGACCCAGCCGCCCAGTGTGATGACGTTGGCGTTGTTGATGATCTTGGCTCTCTCGCCGGAGAAGATTGAATCGACCACACAGGCATAGATGCCCTTGTGCTTGTTGGCGACAATTGCCATACCCTGACCTGTTCCGCAGATCAGGATTCCCTTCTCCGCCTCTCCGTTCTGGATGGCCTTGCATACCTTGGGAGCCTGCTCGACGTACGGATGCGGCTCGTTCTCGTTGGGGATGCCGAAGTCCAGGACCTCGATGTCACTCCTCTCCTTCAGATGCTCGACGATTGCTTTCTTCATTGGATATCCGCTGAGATCGGATGCGATGGCGATTTTCATAGTATTTCTCCTTGTTGTTCCCTTTTCATTTCTTCAGAAGCGACTTTGCCTTGGCGCAGATGTCATCGGCCGAAAGGTTGTATGCCTTGACCAGATAATCCAGGTTTCCCACCTGTCCGAAACGGTCCTGAACACCGATGTAGCCCATCCTGCAGAAGACGTTCTCATCCGCAAGCAGCTTGGTCACGGCCATTCCAAGACCTCCGTCTACCTGATGATTCTCACATGTGACCACAACCCCGGTCTCGCGGGCCTTGGCGAGGATCAGATCCCTGTCCAGAGGCTTCACCGAAAGAGCATCGATCACTGTGGCGTTTATTCCCTCTTTTTCAAGAAGTCCGGCGGCCTTGAGGACCTCCTGCATCATCACGGCGCCGAGACCGATCAGCGTAACGTCATTGCCATCCTTCAGAAGCTTTGCCTTTCCGATTTCGAACTTCTCGTCCGGACCGTAGATGGCGGGAGACTTCTTGCGGTGCAGCCTGAGATAGCAGCATCCCTGATGCTTGTACATCTCACGGACAAGACCGCAGACAGATGCGGCGTCGCTCGGCTCCAGGATCACGAGATCCGGTATCATGCGCATCAGTCCTATATCCTCGAACGGCATGTGAGTTCCGCCGTTGTAGACGGCAGAGACACCCGGGTCTGTTCCTGTAAGCTTCACGTTCAGCTTGGCGTAGTTGCTGCTGATGAAGAACTGATCGAACGTCCTGCGGGCCGCAAAGCATCCGAATGTGGCTGCGAACGGGATGAACCCCTGAACGGAAAGACCGCTTGCGATTCCGACCATGTCAGCCTCTGCTACTCCGACATCGATCGCTCGCTTTCCGAATGCATCCTTGAACGGCATTGTTCCGGAGGCCTTCATCAGGTCAGCCTCAAGAACCACAACGCGGGGATCCTCCGCAGCAAGCTCCATCAGTGTGCGGCAGTAGGCCTGCCTCATCTCGATATCCATATCCTTCACTTCAGCCATGCAGGAACCTCCCCTTTGTAGAGTTCTTTGACTTCATCCAGAGTGATGTTGGCGTTGTGGCTTCCGACCTGTCCCTCGAGACGAGGGAAACCCTTTCCCTTGATTGTGTCGCAGATGATCATCTTCGGTTTTCCGTCAACCTTGTGAGCGGCATCGAAAGCCTTCTCCAAGGCCTTGAAATCATGACCGTCAGCACGGTAGACATCCCAGCCGAATGCCTTCCACTTGGCCTCGATGTCCTCGATTCCTACAACCTGCTCCACTGTTCCGTCTATCTGAAGCTTGTTGTAGTCGGTGATTGTGATAAGGTTGTCCAGACCTTTGGCAGCAGCGAACATCGCAGCTTCCCAGTTCTGGCCCTCCTGAGTCTCTCCGTCTCCGATGATGCAGTAGCATCTCTGGCCGTTTTCCTTGAGCTTTGCACCGTATGCTATTCCGCAGGCGGCTGAAAGACCCTGTCCGAGGGAACCTGTGCTCATGTCTATTCCCGGAGTCTGGTTGCGGTCACAGTGGCTGGGAAGCCTTGTTCCGCCCCTGTTGAGGGTATCCAGCCATTCCATCGGGAAAAATCCCTGCATGGCGAGCACGGCATAGAGAGCCGGGCCGCTGTGACCCTTGGAGACAACCAGCATGTCGCGGTCCTCTCTGCGCGGGTTCTTCGGATCAAGGTTGCGCATCTCACCGTTGTAGAGGTAAGTGAGTATCTCGATTATCGACAGGGCACCTCCGACGTGTCCCACACCAAGGCTTCCGATACAGAAGAGGCAGTTCTTTCGAGCCTCTGCGGCAAAGGCCTTCAGTTCGTTTTCATTCATATCAGTTCTCCTCAGAACCCACATACCGGGATGCCCAGCATTCTGCAGAGTTCTTCAAGTTCAAAAGCAATATCGGCATAGGCAACCACAAAGTGAGGCTCCCAGCCGTCCTTGACAGATCCATAAACAAGCTCCTTTGAACTGCCTTCGGTTTTCACAACAACGGAGGCGCCCGAAAACTGCTTCGGCTTGTCCAGCGCGCTGCCCCGAGCGATGAAAGCACGGAAAGATCCGTCGGCATCTCGTCCGATCCTGAATACGGTGACGCTATCGCAGGCCTTGCAGCCGAAATCCATGGCAGGCCCGATCTTCCTGTTGGGATGCACACCGATCGAAGGTCTTGAGGCCAGAGACGGTGCGCACATTCCGCAATGCCAGTAGGTCACTGTGTTCTCCTTCTCATCCATCGAGACCGGATCTCCGAAGAACACGGCCTTGCCCGATAGCCTGGATGCCAGGAACATCGAGATTCCGCCGTACATGTCGCTTTCACAGGCACTTGCAATCCCCATGTCATTGAGCATTGAGAGCACGGCGCAGTTGGGTGTCCCGAACTGTGTGAACAGGTCAGGCCAGCATCTGGACCCTATGACCTTCACATTGTTCTGCTCGCAGAAGTCCGAATACGCCTTCATCAGGCGGGCATAGCCTTCCATGTTCTTCTCGGGAATATGGTCATAGTCGCAGCATGTGGAGCAGAAACCTTCCAGATACTGTCTGCACTCATCGAAGCTGTATGACTTCGCCTTGTCCAGGATCTCGCTCAGCTCCACAGAGATAAGACGGCTACCGAACACACGCAGGACATCACTGTCCAGAGCACGACCGAATCCGAATCCTTCAGGTGTGGTACCGATGGCTGCCACCCTGCACTCCCTGAGCTCTTTCAGCGTCCTGACGGCACAGGCATCTGCAAGAACAGCCCTCCTGACATCGGAATCGTCAGGTGATCCGAACACATAGCCAAAGCTGCTCTTCCCAAGGCTCTTCATGACATTTGCAGCGGAATACGCTCCGGTGAGAGAGTTCAGTCTTAGTCTCTTTCCGTCGATCACAGGCTCTTTCAGTGTCCAGAGCAGAAGCGGAACGGACGGGAAAGCTGCCACAACCTCGGAACAGTATGCCGAGTTTGCGAACGTTATGTTCTGAAGCACGATCAGATCCGGATCAACCGATGCCAGAAAAGCCTTCAGGTCGGGAATCGACAGCAGCATCTTCTGCGGGCAAACAGCCTCACCTCCGAAACAGCTGCGCATCAAAGCACAGGATCTGTCGAACTGGTCCTGCGCCACTTCAAGATCGAATGTCGGAACACCGATAGGGATATATACAAACTGCATACGACCTCCGTCCTGCAATTATTTTCTTACTGAAAATATAGCATTACACGCAGGACTTGTAAACATTTTTTTCATTTAAAACAAATACCGAGGCCTGTCCGTTTTTTGAACAGTTGACCCAATTCTTCCCACATCAGCGACATCAAACCCCTCCCTGCCCGATTTGGAGAGTTTTGGTGAAGCTCCTGAGGTTGGTAACGCTCCTGCGGTTGATAACGCTGGTAAACCTCATAACACTGGTGAAATAAAAAGGCTGATGATATTCAGAAACCATCAGCCAACGACATTGAACAACTAATTTTACAACAACTCAGAACCAGATCAGGATTGTACAGCTATCTGCTCCAACCCCATCTCTGCAGCCAGATCATTGACCATCTTGAGGTTTTCAGGAAGCACATCGACAAGTCCAGATTTCTCCGAAGCCTTGAAACGACCGTCCTCAATCTCACCGGGCATCAGGATGCCGCCTTTGTTGTTCTTGGCAGGTTTTGAGCTTTTCAGTTCACTTATTCTCTCATCTATATCATGATAGTATTTTTCTTTGTCGTTGAAAGCCTCGATGTCCAAAGCCATCAGGAAGAGGCTGGGCCCTTCCTGGGTATCTTTTGCCTTGTCCCCGGTTCCACCGCCGAACAGGATGCCGGCAAGAATGTCCACCATAACAGCCATACCCCATCCCTTGTAGCCGGCCATGGCAGGAACGGAATAATACTCGCTCATCTTCGTTGTCGGAAGACCGTCACGGTCAAGACCCCAGCCCTCGGGAATCTCCTCTATACCCTGCCTTTTCATGTTGGAAAGCTTGCCGTTTGCCACAACCGTCATTGCCATATCAAGAACCGGAGAGACCTGTTTGTCTGCAGGAGCGGCAACAGCCACCGGGTTGTTTCCTATGACTTTCTCACAACCACCGAACGGAGCCATTGTGGAATCCCCTGTACCGAAAGTGATACCTATCATCCCCTCCTTCTGGGCCATCTGTGAATAGAAAGCCAAAGCACCGAAGTGGTTTGTACCTTTTATGCAGACAATACCAACCCCGTTCTTCCGGGCTTTTGCCATAGCCTCCTCCATACCCCTGTAGCCCAACATCTGACCGCTGGAACGGTTTCCATCCCAGACGGCAACAACTCCGTTGTCACGGATGACTTTCTTTTCCATGTTGGGTCTCATCTTGCCTTCCTGAATCAGACGCACATAACGGACCGTGGAAAGAATTCCATGAGAGTTGACTCCTCTCTGGTCTGCTTCTACAAGCATCTGGGCCATGATTGCGGCCTCTTCTCTAGACATCCCGACCTTTGCGAATATGTCAATAATTCTCTGTTTTGCCTCTTCAATGTTGATTTTAACCATATATTTACCCTTACATGCTATCGTTCAATTTTGATTGATCTGCCTTTGCTATGCTGTATGGCGTTGACGATTGAGACAGCTGCCAAAGCCGTATGGCAGTCTCCGATAAATGGAGTTCCGTTGGTCAGAGCCTCGTAGAAGCGATCAATCAGCAGACCGTGGCTTATGCCCCATTCAGACTTCTCTCCCGTAAGAACCTTTGCGGGATGGAAAATTGTGTTTCCGTCCTCCTCTATGACCGTCAGTCCGCTCTGCCGGACTGTCATCACAGCATGTTCAAGTCTGATCTCAAGATCACAGACCTTGGATCCCTTATAGCAGTTGGTGCAGAAAGCAACGAACTGTGCGCCACAGGCAAGATTGATCAGAGCCATGGCAGTGTCCTCGACCTCATAGTCATCAGTCTGTCGCAACTTTCCATCAAAGCCGGAAAGGCTCTCTACTCCGCCGCAGAATGAAGTCAGATAATCGAGCATATCCAAGGTATGTATACTCTGGTTGATGATACAGCCTCCACCTTCACCACTGTATTTTCCCCTCCATGGAGATTCGCTGTAGTATTTGCCTCCTCTGTCCCAAGTAACAAGGACCATGCCGCTGATTATCTTTCCGTATTTTCCGCTTTCCAGTATTTCCTTTGCCTCAACGGTAGCCTGGTTAAGCCTGTTCTGGAAACAGACGCCCAGAAGTCTGCCGGTTTCCTCACTCTTTCTTATCATCTGTTTCGCCTCATTGACGGTGATGGCAAGAGGCTTTTCACAGAACACATTGATTCCGTGCTCAAGAAGATCGGAGACAATCTGAGGATGGGTATTATGCGGAGTTATCACATGTACCGCATCCAAACCCTTGTCAAAGAGCTCACGGTAGTCCGTCAGAGGAATTCCCCCGTAGGTTTCCGAAAAAACCTTTGCCCTTTCAGGAATGATGTCCACGCAGTACTGAAGCTTTGTATATCTGTTGTCCTTTAGCGCTTTGCCATGGTTGCGTGAAACAGCACCACAACCGATTACCGCTGTATTCAGCATCACTTACCTTCCTTTTCCGAGGCCAAATTACCGGCTTTGAACTGTCCGGGAGAAACACCTTCGGATTCCTTGAATACTCTCATGAACGTGCGTATGCTTCCGAATCCGCAACGCTCGGAGACATCTTTCATTGAAATGTTCCAGCACTTTCTGTCGCTGAGTATCTCCTTGGCTTTCGACAATCTGTAGGCTGTAAGATAGTCGGATATGTTTGTTTCCTTGTGCTTTTTAAAGCATTTCGAAAGATAGACGATGGAGACGCCCAGACGGTCAGCTATCTGTGAGACGTTGAGCTGGACATCATTGTAGTTGTTCTCGACCTCGGCCTTTGCCGCCATATAGACGGCATAGCCCTCACTTCCAGAATCAGACATGAGCATTGTTTTTCTGTATTCCATGATGTTGCATGCCTGAATGAACATTTTATGGATGAGGTTCGGATCCCCGACAGTCTTGGATACGGCATAATACTGCAGGGTTTCCGAATTCTCCAACACCTCGAACACATGCTGCAAGGAATCCGGTCCAGCGTTGGCTATGAATGAGATATCATAATCGCTCTCAAAAGGTACACAATGCACGCCGCTGGCCTCAAGAGTCTCAAACAGTACGTCGTCATCCAATTTCTGCTCTGACCGCATCGCCAGAACGATGCAGAAAGCCCCACCTTCCACAAAGATGCCAATATCTACAAAATCGCTGATTGAGAAAGGAGACTCCTCCGTGAGCACAAGGCGGGAAATGATGTGAGCCCTGTTCTCTTCCTTGAGCTTCGTTACGGAGGAAACAAAGGGTTCATAAGGGTTGCTCACGGAATCCAGAGTCTTTATATCCGTTCCCGAGGCAAGTACGGCATCGGAAAACCTACCCCAATGCCTGGACACAATCTTTCTTATTACGGCCAAAGACAAGACCACTGCGAGAACCAGAATTATCCCTCCCAACCAGATGATGGTGAAAAGATCCTTGAAATATACACTCTCATCAACTATCAGGTAGTATCTGATTCCCCGCATGGACGAGTTTGCCGTCATAATTCTGTCCTGACCGATTCTGCCGCCCTGATGACTGAGGTTCTCAAGCTGTCCCGAATCAAAATGACCGCTTTTATGTGTGCCGAAATGGAAGAACTCCTTATGGAGATCCGTGTCATACATGACAACATCATAATCCTGGGAAACAGCCGTTGAAATGATGCTCGAGATGTCAACCAGGACAGCCACATACAGATCTCCGACAGTGACGGAACGGACAAAGCTCAGGGGCCTTATGACAAGAAGATTGTAATGGTCTTCTCCTTCCGAGACATCAATGACATACGTGTAGTTCTGACTGTTCTCAGAAAGTATTTTCCCCAGATTCTTCGATTCACTTATGTCCAGAACGTCGTTTCTGCTTATGGCAGACAGTTTCCCGTATTGCTGGACAGTGATGTACATATCGTTTTCCGCAGAATACAGAACACAGTCGCTCAGGTACGAACGGCTATTGACCATGTGCCCCAGATCCAGAGTCTTGAGATACAGACTATAGGCATCGAAATCCCCCAGGGATCTGGACGAGAACACAGTGAATTCATCCGAGAGAATCAACTCCTCGCAAAGTGCATCCACCTCCATGAAAGCGGAGTTAAGCTCACTGCTGAATACATTCAGAGCAGCCCTGTTGGACCTGTCCACTGAATTGCGGACGGTATGGATGCTGGCCATGGTGAAAACGAGAAACAGTATCAGAGGAATCATCATTATGAGAAAATAAGAGAGTCCCCATTTCTTTATCAGTTCACGTTTGATACCGGTCTCTGCCATAGAGCCATTCTACCATCCTTCAATGTGAAATCAAATACAGGATCAGAACACTGACCCGAACACAGAACAGAGGAAACGATCTGCTCTCTCCGGCCAATCGCTCACGGAAGCCTTGAACGGTTTGTCAGGCTTCATAACCTCCCTGGTCCCGAGAGAAAGACCATGGTTGCAGGAATCATATAACACTACTTCGTTTCTGACACCTTCCCGTTTGAGAGCATCAACGAACATAGTGCTGTTTTGGTACGGAACAGATGGATCCTTGTCGGAAGCCCAGATAAAAACCGGTGGAGTGTCCTTGCTCACATGTTTTTCCAAAGAGACCCTGTCGAGGAGCTCTGCTCTGTTCCCGATCAGGTTGTCAATCGAACGTCTGTGGGCATATTCACCGGACGTAATGACACTATAGCAGAGAACAAGAGCATCAGGTCTGGACATGATACCGTACTCAGGCCAGAAAACACCGAGACTGGCAGCAAGATGGCCACCGGCCGAGAAACCCAGAACCGCTATCTTGGATGGATCCGTATTGAGATCTTCGGCATTGCATCTGATCCATGCAACTGCTTTTGAAAGCTCTTCCTGCGGCTCGGGATAGATTCCTTCGTCCCGATGTCCGTTACCGGACGGATTGACCGTATAGTACAGAACCGCAGCATTGTAACTCATGGAATTGAACTTTATTGCAACAGCTTCGGCCTCGCGTTCAGAGCAGCGGGAATAGCCTCCTCCCGGACAGATCAGTACAAAAGCCCTCCTTCTGTCCGGATCCAGGTCATCGTAGTTGGACAGCACATATGTCCTGAGCAAAGCATTTCCCAGAGCTAATTCCCTGTAGATCATTTCTGTTCCTCGGAAATGAAAGAACCGCCGCACTTCTCGCGCAACATCTTCTCATAAAGATCTCCATCTATCGGAAGGGAGACCCATTCGCCTCCGGTCCAGGAAGAAAGAAGAATCGCATTGATTATCTCGAGGCTCTTGATTCCATCGCTGCCAGGTGCAAGAAGAGGCGTTCCCTTTTGGATTGCATCGCAGAAGTTCTTGATGATGCCGCAGTGGGATGTGTAAGTACCCTTCACAGGAACCTCGCACTTCCAGATTTCCGGATGCCCGATTTCTCCTTTGAATGTTTTCTGGAATTCATCCGTATCAACTCTGCATCTGGAGAATGAAATGGAGTCATTCTCAATTACCAGCCTTCCTCTGGTTCCGGATATCTCAAGACGGTTTGTACCGGGCTCATCGGCTATTGTCGTGACATAGGTACCGATATGGCCGTCCGGATATTCCATAAGAGCAAAGACATCGTCTTCAACCTCGATATTCCTGTGTTTGCCGTAATAGACGGTGGCTTTCACCCTTGAGGGCATGCCGCAGATCCACTGCCACAGATCCAGATTATGGGGGTTCTGGTTCATGAGAAGACCTCCACCCTCACCTTTCCACGTGGCACGCCATGTGGAGTTATCATAATAGGACTGTGGCCTGAACCATGAGGAAATGAGCCAATGGCAATGGAGTATCCTTCCGAGCTCTCCGCC